>JBMOHT010000037.1:0-25536 GCA_049317705.1 Bacteroidota bacterium
TTGCGGACCTTCTCGAAGAATTCCTTTACCAATCCCCCGCACTCTGCATCCAGCACCCCGCCGATCACATGCACCTGATGGTTCAGCTTCTTATTCTCCGTAACATTCATCACGCTGCCGCTCGCCCCCATTTTCGGATCGTAGCAGCCGAAGACGATCGTCGGTATCCGTGACAGGACGATCGCGCCGGCGCACATGGGGCACGGTTCCATCGTCACGTACAGCACACACTCCTTCAGGAATTTATTTCCCAGATGAGCCGCGGCGGCAGTCAGCGCGATCATCTCTGCGTGGGCAGTGGGGTCGTGCATCATTTCGACCTGATTATATCCCTTCGCAATGATGGTATTGTTATGGACGATGACGGCGCCGACAGGAACTTCGTTGTGTTCAAAGGCGCGTTCCGCTTCACGGAGAGCGTATTTCATCCAGCGTTCGTGCAGGGTCATTGTTTCTTTTCGGCGGGGTATTTTGAAAGGTCCACTAAGTTTCCGACAGGCGATTCGGAGACCTCATACACCTGCGCTACGGAGAATTCTTTCAGCGCATGATTGATACGCTGAGACGCATTCTCGATCTCATCGATCCGTTTGACGGAATCAGGATCGCTCACTTGCTTCTTCAACAGTCTCGTATATCCCAGAATGATCGCGAGAGGATTGTTGATCTCGTGCTTCAGCGTCATGATCACTTCATGCAGAGTCTGGATCTGCGTCTCTTTCAGTTCAATATTGTGCTGCTGTTCCAGGAATGATTTTTCACGAAGATGCAGCCGTTCCCTCAGATCGATCACTTTTACCATCGCATATGCCAGTATCCACATCCACAGCAGCGTATCAAAATGCTGGAATGTATCCTTCGCGCCGAAATGACGGTTCTTGAACTTGATATAGAATTCCATCGTCGAGATGAAGTAATAACTGTAGATGAAATACGATGCAAGGATCGCGGGATACCGAAGGACAAAATCGCGGAACGCTATATAGGCTTTATTCATCAGGGGAGTCAATGTGCGCCAGTTCTATTAGGACTAAGATACTGAGAACACAATGCTGATGCAAATCCACAGCGAAAAAAGAGAGCTAATGAGCTTAAACTGTATATTCATTCGGGTAAATAAAAAAGCGGGTATTCAACCCGCTTCTGACCCGCTAAAGACTGAATTTACTTTATTTGCAATGCCGGCAGAACCGCTCCCGATGATGTGCCGACCAGAATTGAATAACCTCCTGTTGAACGGACCCACTCATTCCGGACATCATCATAATATTTGAACGATGAAGCATCCAGTTTCAACACAACGGCACGCTGTTCGCCCGCGGACAATGCAACCCGTGTGAATGCTTTCAATTCCTTTTCAGGACGCATCATTTTAGGATGCAGATCCTTCACATACACCTGCACCACCTCTGTTCCGGCGACAGTGCCGGTATTCTTCACTGTAACGGAAATCTCGTGAACATCCTTTGTTCCGCTCTTCACTTTTATATTGGATAGTGCGAATGTGGTGTACGACATCCCGTATCCGAACGGAAAGAGCGGTTCTATTCTTTTCGTGTCAAAATAACGGTATCCAACAAGGATACCCTCTTTATATTCCACTTCACCGTTCGCTCCCGGAAAATTAGAGGACGAAGAATAATCGCTCCACTGTTTTGCTATGGTGAACGGAAGTTTTCCTGAAGGATTCTGTACACCGGTCAAAACGTCCACCATCGCCTGCGTCCCCTCTTGTCCCGGAAAGAACGCCCAGAGGACCGCTTTCACATTTTTGAGCCACGGCAGCATATTCAACTGTGCACCGGCATTGATGACAACAATGGTGTTGGGATTCACTTTCGACACTTCGGCAATAAGTGCGACCTGATTCTCAGAAAGGTCGATCGATTGCCGGTCAAAACCTTCAGACTCTTGATACTGTGAATTCCCGGCGAAGATCACTGCGATCTCGCTCTTTTTTGCAGCAGCAACTGCAGCGGTCAATTCATCTTCATTCGGTTTTGTCCATCCCAATAATGCGACCGCTTCTCCGCCATCCTCATAGAACTCCAGTTTGATATTGTAGAATTTCCCTGCCTGCAGATCGATCTTCGCCGTCCGTGATTCAACGGCATGATTGCTCCAATTCGTGATGAGCGACTTGCCGTCCACGAACAAACGGATACCATCATCACCGGCAATGGTGATCTCATATGTTCCGGAAATGACCGGTTTCAATCGACCGGTCCAGCGGACGGAAAATTTATCGTTACCGAATCCTTCCGCAGGTTTTCCGCTGCCCCAGTGGAAGTCGATATTCTTGTCGACACGACGGAGTTTCGGTTCGCCCTTGAGATCCATATTATCAAAATACTCACCCAGTAATCCGTTCGCACCTGTTGTATCATTCGGCAGGAAGAAATACTGAGGTTCAATACTCGGAACTTCCCCCGTGAGCCGTGCACCGACGGCAAATGTAACTGAAGCATTCGGGAATGCCTTCTTGATGCCGGCGAGCGGAGTTTCGCTTGACGCGGGAGCGACTTGTGAACTTCCTCCTCCACCGCTGCGGAGCACTTCGGCATTCGGACCGAGCACCGCGATCGATCTCACTGTCGAAGCATTCAGGGGCAGAGTATTGCTCTCATTCTTCAGCAGGACGATCCCGGCACGCGCAACATCGAGCGCGACCGCCCGCTGTTCGGGAGCATTCGTCACGGGCTTATCCAATTTCTTGTCGAAATATCCCATACGGAACATCACACGGAGCATTCGTTTGATCTTATCGTCGACGGTCGATTCTTTCAGTTTACCTTCCTTAACCAGCGGGAGAAGTTTTTCCGTGGTGAGAAATTCACCTCCCGGCATCTCTAGATCGAGTCCGTATGCTGCTGCCGATTCAGTGCTATGGACCGCACCCCAGTCCGACATAACGAGTCCGTCGAATTTCCATTCGTTCTTCAGTACGGTATTCAGCAGCATTTCGTTCTCGCTGCACCATGGTCCGTTCAGTTTATTATACGCACACATGATCGCTTCCGTCTTTGCTTCCTGCACCGCCGCTTTGAATGCGGGGAAATAGATCTCATATAATGCGCGCTTGTCAACTTTGGTATTGACGGTGGTGCGTTCTGTTTCCTGATTGTTCACCGCAAAATGTTTCGTGGTGGCAACAACACCTTCGTTCTGCACTCCTTTAACATACGAGACGGCGATACGAGATGTGAGAAACGGGTCCTCACCGTAACTTTCAAAATTCCGTCCTCCGTTCGGGATGCGGTTGATGTTGACGCAAGGACCAAGGATGGTGTTCCGGTCCTTTGCTTTCGTCTCACGAGCCAATGCCGAGCCGTACCGGTATGCAAGAGAGGTGTCAAAGGTTGCAGCTAGCATAATGGATGACGGAAAAGCAACGGATTCTTTCCAGCGTACGCCGACCGGACCGTCGGTCATATCCAGCGACGGGATGCCTAGGCGTGCATTCGGTTTCGATTCAAATCCGGTTCCGCTCAACATGTCCAGTTTCTCGTTGAGCGTCATTTTAGAGAGAAGGTCATCCACCCGTTTCTCCACCGATGCCTTGGGATCCTTATACGTCTGGGAAAATGAGAATCCGATAAAGGACATCATCATGAGAAGAGCAGTAATATTCCGATGTGATTTCATAGCAAACACCTTTATTAAAAAATTTCAGCGAGGATCATTTCAGACGGACAACACGATATCCATCCGCATTCTTCCAATGATCGTTATTGGATTCTTTCGGTACCCAGACCGAACCGAAGAAATTATCCCGTTCTTTCGGCACTTCATTCCGGTCATCATTATCGCAGTAGGCGAGCGAAATTCCCATGATCTTTCCCGGGAACAACCGCGCACGGGAATCCTCTTTCTTCTTCGGATCATACCGGTCGGAATAAACTTTTATTGAAAATTCCCACACATATTCATTCCCATTCCTGCGGAGAGTAAAATCATTGAAATGATCGGCATAATTTGCGATGAAGTAATTATCCCAGCTTTTCCCTCCCAGGTCGCACGCGGTGAATTGACGCGACATGCCGCCGTCCTTTGGTGCATCAAGGATCATATGATAGGAGAACGCATTCGCTGAATTGCTCCCCCATTCTTTTGCCAGATTTCTATCACTGTCGAACACGTGCATCCCGCCGGAACGGTCTTCATCGACGAATACTTCCAACAGATCGAAATTATAATAGAAATCCCCTTTCTTGGGATCGCTGTCATACCGATACCCGTCCACGAATTCATCATCGGTGATCTTCACGATAAAATAGAGAAGGCTCGTCTTGGGGGACCATACGATCTTATACGAACCGGAAAAATCCCGGCTGCTCACTGAATCACCGTACGGTATCCATGCCTGATCGATCGGCTGCCACTCCACAGATTTCCAGCAAGCGTCATTCTCAATTCCGTCCACCGAAGGGATCTTCCCGGTCGATAGGATTGATAACGTATCATTGGAATGAACGGAGTTGCTGTTCTGCGATAAAGTGATCTGGCGACCGCTGACCAGAAATAGTACAAATACTGCGATGCGGAAATATTTTTGAGGGGATACTGCAGAAGAAATGATGGTTTTCATAAAGGGAATATTGGACAAGTACTATGCCACGTATGACTGTAGGGATTCAGGTGAATAATGCAGGGTGTGTGCAGAGTAACTTATTGAAGTAATAATTGCGGTTATTAAAATGATAATGTCTCAACCGTTTATTGAGCTGTTCATTTGCTTGAGTTGATCTCATCCGAAAGCCGTTGCGCTCTGCTGTCGTTTGGATTCATCCGCAGGATCTCCTTGAGCAGTGTCTTTGCACCGGCAGGATTACCGGAGCGGAACATTGCTGCTGCAAGATAGAACTGCGTTTCCTGATATTGATCGGAAGTCAATGCGACCGCCGAATTTCTCCCGCCGCTCGTTGCCCGGGTCAATTGATCCACCGCTTCCGTAAAGAAACTATTGCGGAGATAGATGATGCCGAGTTTCATCCGAACAACGGAATTCTCCTGCAGGGTCAGTGAACGGAGATACGCCTGTGATGATTGTTCATACGCTCCTACTTCAGAGAGAATATCTCCGATCTTGAGCACCGGATACGGATCAGCAGGATAGAATGCAGCGACGGCCTCATACTCGTTCAACGCGTTATCGGCATCCCCTTTCTGACGGTATAGATCCGCCATTCGGTAATGTGCCTCATTCCATCGGATCTTCCCTTTCACAAATATCTGCGCTATCTGCTGAACATCATTCTGCGGGACCATTTCGGGAACTGCCCCTTCTGTGAACGGCCAGCGGTTAAGGAGTCCACGCATCGTCACCGAACCGATCTCAAGATCGAGCGCTGTCACTTTCATGCGTCCGACCAGCAGACTGTCGGGAATAGAACGCCGTAATTCCCCTTGCGGTGTCAGCCGATGAGCGGGCGCGGATTCCAGCGCGTTCAGCCAGCATTTCGCAAGAAGAACATATCCGCTGAATGTCGGATGAACGTGTTCCCACAACAATGATGCGCCGATGATACTGTCCGGCGATGCGGCGCGGAAATCGGATTCAACATCGGCGATAACGGCGTTCCCTGCGGCTGCCGTTGTGCGCAGGATGGAATTCGCTTCGCCACTTGCACGGAAGCGCAGACCGTCATAATCCCGCGCACGTCCGAAAGCAATGAACGCCGAATCATTCTGTCCGAGCATATGGTAGCACTGTCCGAGACGAAATTGTCCCATTGCCCACGTCGGATCGATCTCTGTGATCCGTCTGAATTTTATGGCAGCCGCGCGGAGATCTTTTCGCTGAAGAAGATCCTCGCCTTCTTTCTGCAGCGACGTCAGTTCCTGTTTCTGCTGTTCACTCACTTCCGCTCCATTTAGGGAAACGAACGGCGGAAGTGAGCCTTCGTTGGTAACGAGTGTAGAGATGATGATCGGAACGTTCTTCGAGGAAGCAATGCCGATCGTCTCCGTGATGTTCTTTCCGAAAGATTCGAGTGCCTGGCGGTATGATGCGCTGTTGAATGGGATCGCTTTATCTTTCGCCAGCTGCTGCATTAACGTTCCGTTGTATGCGGCGGGATTAGCAGAAGCGAACAGCCGTGAGACCGAGGTGAGCGAGTTTTCCAGAAGAACAAATGTCTTTACGTTTCGCAGTGACTGATAGAGACGGATCATCCAGCGTCCGCCGCCGATGGAATTGGTGGAGGCAGTTCCGAACGCACCGTAGAATTCATTCTGTCCCGAATAGACGATGAATGCATCCGGCTGATATGCGGTCAGTTCATCGACGAACTCAAGGACGGTATAGCTGTTCGTCCCCGTGAGACCTGCATTGACCACTTCGATATTCTTTTCGGGATGAAGGATCTCCAGCTGCTTCTGAAGGATGCGTGAAGGAGTGGCATTATATTGATACGGAAATCCGGCGGGAGTTGACTCACCCACAACAAAAATGCGGAGGGTGTTCGGCGATTTCACCATCTCGAAATTTCCCGAATAGATCTGCGGCACGAAATACCGGGCGGGATCAAAATACCGTTTCCCGACATTCGGGTTGATACGGTAGTATTCTTTTCCGTTGACGGTTGTTTTGGTGACAAGGTCGAATTCGCTGCCGTACCCGAAGACCCTTAATCCTATTTCAAGCAAGAATACCAGCAGAACCGGCAGCAACAGTGTAATGATCAAAAAGATCCTCCGCTGCTGAGCGGTCACGGTCGGCGGTTGATTCTGCGGCGATTTGTTCTTTGGAGTTGCCATGGTCAATGAGCCGTTCAAAAGATCGAATAGATGAACGGTGCGAGCGCGCTTCCTTTGGTCAGCACGATGAGCAGTCCCAACAGGACGAACGCCGTAACAATGGGAAAGAGCCACCATTTTTTATTCTCGCGCAGGAAAGAGAAATATTCCCGGATGATCTTCAGTTTAGCCATAGTAACTCACGACATTCGTTCATAATCGATCTGTTTGGTCCGGTCACGCTGTATCCACAGCGAGCCGGGAGTATTCTTTTGAAGACCCGGCAGGAAACGCTTACCTGCCATCCTTGCGGCCAGCGCCACAGGAGTAAGGATCAGAAAAAATATGATGCTTAAGATGATCCTCGAAACGATGCTTCCCATGATAATAGCGAAGCTCATCCAAACGCGGTGGACTGTCCTCAATGATCGGGGAGCGATCATTCCCCATGCACACAGAATCAATCCGGACAACAAGACACTCATCACCGCAGTTTCGCTCCACCAGTGCTTCCATACTGCAGCGATCGCCAGAGCGATCATCACACCGCCGACAGTGAGACCGAACTTCTTCAGCGCGATATCGGTCGAGGGAAGTTCTGAGATATCATGACGGACCGATTCAATCCAATTCATATTCTTTCCTCCAATCGGTCTTGTCCTGAACTGCCGGCTGATCCTCTTTTCGGAGGAGAAGTTTTCCCATCACCAGTATATCCATTTCCGTCCTTAAAAAACAGCGCAGTGCATCCTCGGGCAATTCCACGATCGGCTCTCCGCGGACGTTGAACGATGTATTGACGATGACAGGACATCCCGTGAGAGCATTGAACTCCGAGATGAGCTGATGATACAGCGGATTCGTCTCCCGATGCACCGTCTGCACTCTTGCAGAATAGTCAATATGCGTCACTGCGGGGATCGATGAGCGGACACGGTCCAACTGAGCCAATCCTTTCACTGTATTCTCTCCCGCTTCCATTTCTTTCCTATGCCGGGGAAGAACATCCGCAACCAGAAGCATGTATGGGGAATCGGACGGAAGATCGAACCATTCCGCGGCATGTTCGGAGAGAACGGACGGTGCGAACGGTCGAAAGCTTTCGCGGAATTTTATTTTGAGATTCATCGTCTTCTGCATTTCCGGAGAACGTGCGTCCCCCAGAATGGAACGGTTTCCCAATGCACGCGGTCCGAATTCCATCCGCCCCTGGAACCATCCGATCACTTTTTCTTCCGCCAGCAGTGATGCCGTTTCTTTGCAGAGTTCTTCGCTGCTGCTGAATTTGCGGTACGGATTCTTCGATAGCTGAAGCATCTGCTCGATCTCATCATCACTGTATGCCGTTCCGAGATACGAGCCCGATTGAGAATCGTTGTTTCTGGCAGAACGTTCGTTCCCGAAATAATGATAGTGCGCGGTCAATGCAGCACCGAGCGCTCCACCCGCATCTCCGGCGGCGGGCTGGATCCATATCGAATCGAACAGTCCGCTGTGCAGGATCTTTCCGTTGGCGACACAATTCAATGCCACACCGCCGGCGAGGCACAGATTCTTCTCTCCCGTCACATCCTTCGCATGACGGACGATCTTCATCATCACATCTTCTGTTACGGACTGGACCGATGCTGCAATATCCATTTCGCGCTGGGTCAGCGGTGATTCGGGAGAGCGCGGAGGACCGCCGAAGAGAGAAGCGAAACGGGCATTGGTCATTGTGAGTCCCGCCGCAAAATCGAAGTACTCCATATTCATTCTGAACGAACCGTCATCTCGAAGTTCAAGAAGTTCGCTTTTGATCGTGTCGGCGAAGCGCGGAACCCCGTACGGCGCAAGTCCCATTACTTTGTATTCGCCGGAATTCACTTTGAATCCCGTAAAATATGTGAAGGCGGAATACAGGAGTCCCAGTGAATGCGGAAAATGCTGTTCTTCCAGGATCGAAACTCGGTTCTGTTCCCCGATAGCGATTGAAGTGGCGGCATATTCGCCGACACCGTCCACGGTGACGATCGCTGCTCGTTCGAACGGAGAGGGGAAAAAAGCGGATGCGGCGTGCGCTTCGTGATGCTCGGTGAACAGGATCTTCCCGTCATACTGCAGCTCTTTCGCGAGAATGTCGGAGAGCCATAATTTGTCGCTGAGCCAGACGGGCATCGCGCGGACGAAGGAAGTGAATCCTTTCGGCGCGAACGAGAGATATGTTTCGAGCAGGCGGTTGAATTTCAGGAACGGCTTGTCATAGAAAATGACCGCATCGAGATCGGCAACATTGCAATCGGCTTGCTTTAGGACGAATTGAACGGCATTTCTCGGGAACCGCTCATCATGTTTCTTCCGTGAGAACCGTTCCTCCTGCGCCGCTGCGATAATGATCCCATCGCGGACGATGCACGCGGCGGAGTCATGATAGTATGCCGATATTCCGAGGATAGTCGTGGGCTTCATGTGCGGAGTCGACGCATGATCATGGAAGGATCGAATCTCCGTTCCGGTAATTGTTCATCCATTCCCAATTGGGATACAGCATCGGTGCGCCGGTGATAATGCCGCCGAATCCGATCATCCTTCTTGTGAACATATTTGCAGGCTGGATCTTCACAGCATTGAGCCGGTCATACCGGATATCAACAGAATAGTTCTTCGCAAGCTCGGCTACGTAAGCGTTCATTGCCGTGCTTCGTTTCTTCCCGTTCAGATTGTTCCTGATGTTCACGATAACGGAATCGGGAGTGACATCCGTTTTCCCCGCACTTCTTTTTGCGATCACTTTCAGAAAGGAATAACCCGCCGCTGTTTTGACAGGACCGATCGTTGAACCTGTGTCCGCCATGAATGCTCTGCAGGTAAGTTCGGGCATCTTGTCCAGCGGAAGGAACGGCGAAAGACCACTGCTCTTCTTCCATTCTGCCCTTTTGGTGAACCGGTCTGCAAGCAACGAAAGATCTGTTCCGCGAGCATACTCGCTCATTACGTCGGCCATCGTTGTAAGACTGTCACACAGCACTTCGCGGAACTTCACTTCATATTGTTTTCCGATACTCGGGAGGATGGAAAGTAGAATGTTATAGACATCATCATTGCCGACATTGACCGAGTCATTCACACGCCACATCAGATAGCGCGAGATCCAGTAATTTAACCAGATCTGAAGGTCTTTTTGAACACTTTCCGAGTACTGAAGCTGCTGCCGGTATCCTTCTCGGGCGATCAATTCCTTACCAATGAGCGTACGAAGATGATAGTTCAGGTCATGATTGAAGATATTCTCATCGAGTGATTGAAACCCAAAACGGAGATTCCGCATCCCTTCGATCACTTCACCGAGTGTCACGGGGCGTTCCGGAACATCCGCAAAAGGGCGCTCACTCTCGGAGATGAACATCGACAATAACTGATCAACATCCTCGGAAATGACACCGTACATTCCTTTATTGAAGTGCCGTGCAGAATCTTTCATGATGATCGAGCGCAGTGACTTTGCAAGAGTGAAGAACATTGCAGAGTCAGTCATCGCTTTTTGCGGTGCGAGGATCTTGGCATAGTATGTTCCCGCGGCGATATCCTCTTTTTGGGATCGGATAGTCTCGTCCACACGGATCCTCCTGTCACCCAAACTCATTTTTTCGGCGACAGGATTCGTCCCTCGGTCGATCAGCAGTGCGACGGTCCAGCCGTAGGTAGCGGAAATGAACGGACGGGAAAACCTCCTCTTCCCGATCGCATACACCGCATTCTCAAATAATGTATCCAGCCCGCCGAAATTCACCTGGACGGTCTCGACGGAGACGATGGTCTTCCAGCGGTCTGCAGCGATGATCTTCGAAAATGAAATATTCTTCTGCAGTTTTGCAACAAGTGAATCACCAGCCGCACGGTCCTTCACTTTCACCGCGGCAATATGCAGCTGCCACGCGAATTTTGCCAGCCCTCCGTTGATCTCACGTTCACTCACCAAGACCTTCTGTTTTACTTCACGCTTGAACAGTTCATCGCGGACGAACATCTTCTCCATTCCGGTGATCTTGATTCGGGAAACGGGGTCGGTGCCGACATTCAAATGTTTCCCTTCGATCGCCAGCAGCCGTTCCGCAATAAGGGAATTCAATGCTTTTACTTTTGCTGAATCGTGCTGTTTCGGTTTTTCCTTTCCTTCCCACGGCATCAGTTCGATACGCTCGATCAGATCACGGGCAGTGATCACCGTTCCACCAACGCGGGCAAGCGTATCCGTCGGCAGCGGAGGAACGGTCTTTTGAGCCGAGAGCACACCGGCGATACAGCAGACAACGACACCCAAACGAAGAATTCTGTTCATGCTATTTCAACATTGTCATTTTTTTGGTATTGGTAAAATTTCCGGCGGTGAGCCGG
Organism: Bacteroidota bacterium; assembly: GCA_049317705.1. Lineage (GTDB taxonomy): Bacteria > Bacteroidota > Ignavibacteria > UBA10030 > UBA8401 > UBA8401. Next base: position 11,113 of record JBMOHT010000037.1, read on the forward strand.
TAATAATAGATACCTGAAGGTAAGGTTAATGCATCAAAATCGACAGTATAATTTCCCGGTGACTGTTGATCATTCTTAAGAACAGCGATCTCTTTCCCAAGCATATCAAATACTCTGAGCGAGACATGGGAAGCAGACGGGACACTATAGGAAATCTTTGTGACAGGATTGAACGGATTGGGAAAATTCTGTCCGAGCAGATACTCCTGCGGAACCGACGGTTCGCTGCCGACGGACATCGGTCCGACATACGCGACATCGATAAAATTGAAATTGAATCCGCCGAAGAAAAAGGTCGTCCTCAGTTGATGTATGCCTGCGGTCAGATCGAATTTCCCGATGTTGAGGGTCCCCCAGGTCTGGTACCCTCCGGTCTTGGTCACATTGGCAGTTGTCATGGTACCGTTGTCCATCGTGACACCGATGATACCGCCGATATCCGGTGCTGCGAAACGGACCGCCACATTATAATTGCCGCTTTGCTGAACATTTACGGTAAAATTGAGATATTCTCCGCTTGCGGTCCACCCCACGTTATAGCCGTTGGTCAATCCGTCGGAACACTTCTCAATATCCACACCGTCGTTCCGGTATGACCAGCCGCTGTTCCATGCGGTAAAAGGATTGTTCAGATTTTGGAAATCGTTGTCCTTGTATGCCCCCAGATTCTTTCCAAGGTCAAAGTTGACGGCGAATATTTTCCCGGGAACTATGTTAGCTGCAAACGGTTTCGTTGCAGACTCCCTGGGCTGGCGGAGTAACGCATCGATCACATCGGGACGGAAGACACAGTTTTGCAGTTTCAAACCTTCCGCCATGCTCATCAATGCTTTCATCGCGGCAGCGGCAGTCGGTTTGGAAGCCTGTCCTTTCCAGTATTTCAGCAGATTATCATAGTCCGGGGTTATAGGGACTGAGAACGGTCCGGCGATGTCCTCGAATTTTTTGATGGTCCACCACGACCATCCGATCTTGTTCGTTTCCATCAATGAGATGCAGTCCGTGAACCACGTATTGGAGTTCTCACCGGACTCTCCGAGCCACAACGGACGATTCTCGGAGGAGCGAAGTGCCAACAGATAATTGATGGAGCCCATGTCGTTCGTGTTCCAGTATTTGTGGAAGCTGTAAACCAGGTTCTTATCCCACGCAGGAGTTAAGCCGCCGAAGTCCGTCGCATACCAATTCCCTTCCGCAAAGATGATGTGGTTCGTATCCACCTGACGGATGGCGGCGGTGATGGAGAGATAGAGATTGCGGAGCGGTACGTTTCCCGCACCGAGATTCCAGGCCGGTTCATTCAGAATGTCGTATCCGCCGATCCACGGTTGATCGGCATACCTCGTGGCAAGTTTTTTCCACAGCGCAACGGTCAGCGTCCTGTTCGATTCCAGATCCCACAGCGACGGCAGCGACGGATTATAATCACTGATATTATTCGCACTTTGTCCGCCGGGAGCGGCATGCAGATCGAGAATAAGATAGATCTTATTGTCTCCGCACCAGCGCAACAGACTGTCCATCACCACAAAGCCCGATTCGATCCAGACATCCGGTGCATTCTGCGAGACGAAGAATTGATAGTGCATCGGCATGCGAACAGAATTGAAACCGAGCTGTGCGAGACGTTCGATATCCTTCCGCGTGACGAAGTTTGCACGGAACGCAGTGAAGAATGTATCGGCATTTTGCGGACCGACCGCTTCCACGATCTTGCTTCGGATCTCCCATGCGGCATTCGCGAACGAGGACATGCCGAACATGTACCCTTCGGGAACATGCCACCCGCCGAGCCCCATACCGCGGAGGATCACTTCCTCATTGTTGTCGTTGACGATCTTCGTCCCCGATACTTTCAAGAAACCTCCCGCCGAAGTCCGCAGCGGAAGGGACAGCAATAGAACGAAAAGAATAAGAGATGCAGTTTTGTTCATGTTCATTTGAGTATCACCATTTTTTGTTGTGCATAAAAATTGCCTGCACGAAGTTGATAGAAATAAATGCCGCTAGCCAGCCCGCCAGCGTTCCGGCGGGAAAGTGAGAAGCTGCTGCTGTTGAATTGGACCCGATGGACACCGGCATCCTGTTGACCGTCGACCAGGACGGCGATCTGCTTTCCCAGAATGTCGTGCACGGTCAGGGTAACATGTTCTTGAGTGCCGAGAGAATACTCGATGGTCGTCGACGGATTGAACGGATTGGGGTAGTTCTGTACGAGTCCAAATTGCTGCGGCTGACGTGTCTCGCCGGAAACGGCAGCCAGCGGACCGCCGGTCAGTTTCCAATCCATCCACACAAGCCGTTGCGAGATCCAGTTCTTCAGATATTTGATCTCATTCGCATACGTCCCGCCGATGTATGCATTCGGCCAGACATACTGGTTCAGGATCGGCCAGCGGACGAAATTCCTCTGCTGCGCTTCATCGACATGCAGTGCGACGGAATCGATGAACGAATTGATGCGTGCGACGGATAATTGGTTCTTCCTCAACGACCGCCACCGCAGATCCGCGCTTTGCAGGAACAGACTGTCTTCGATCACTTTGAACCACCAGAACGGCGGCTGCCACATATCGCCGGTTTGGAACGCGGTATTCGTATTGAACCAGTTGAGCTGCCATCCTGAGATGTTCGATGCATCGTAATAATCACTGTTCCCGTATGCGTGATTGAAATCCCAGACCGGACCGAGGAACATCTTCGGATTCTTCGAATCCTTATCCTTATACATGAATGAACTCAACCGGAATCCGTCCACATTCCTTCCCAATTCGTTCACCAGGAAGAAATCAACCATGGAAGAACGGTCCAGATATTTCGCATATCCGTTCACCGTGTCCGCATATGCCGAGGTAGAGAACACTGATTCGAAATTATAAAAGAAACTGATGATGTAGGCCCGCTCTGCAGCCGTGATCTCTTCCATTTTTGGATATTCATACAGATAATTGATCTTGAACGGCGAACCGGGACGCGGAGGATAGTTGGAGATCCATCCGTCATTCCCGCTGCCGCTCAGTTTATCGATCTTGATGATATATCCGCCGGAAAGTCCGTCGCCGCTCACAGCCGCCGTATCCACTTTGGAGATATTCACCCGTCCTTTGTCGCGCTTCAGTTTCTCCATGAGAATATAGACACCCATATACTCGCCGTTCAACACCAATTCGCAATAGCGGGTCCTGCTGGCATAGCGTCCGATGGAATTGGAAAGCGAATACGTCAAGGCATCACGCATGAGCGACTTGTCGTTGTACGGAGCGGAGAGGATCCAATCACTCTCCAACGGCATTCCAAAGAACGAGACGTCGAGTTCGCCCCCCAAGGAATCCCGTGTTTCGAGACCGTATTGTTTCTTCGGGAACATCTGCGATGATGAGCCGCGTATCTCGATGCCGATCTTTCCATTATAGAGATTCAGTGAATCGGTGAGGTTGTTCCGTTTCCCCGCGCCGTTGAAGATGATCCCCATATCCGCAGTGATCTTCGGTTCATCCGGGATGGACTGTCCATGAGTATTGATGATGACGATAGGCAGATTAGAAGAAGTGAAAGCTGCGGGAGAAGTTCTTTCACCCGCAAATGCTGTCATGATGGACAGCAGGGTCATTACAAAAATATTTTTCATAGATTCATTTTTCCTTCATCTTAGTAAGAATCCGGATCCTGCGTTCATGAAGCCATGGACGCAGGATCCGAATGACTCTGTACTGCGGTATTATTTTACCAGAAGGATCTTTTTCACTGATACGTACGAACCGGCTTCCATCCTGCAGAAATAGATCCCTGTCGGCGCATTCACTCCGTTATACTGCACGGAATAACTCCCCTGCGGCAGACGTTCATTCACCAGCGTTGCCATTTCTTTTCCCAACAGATCGAAGATCTTCACTGTGACGCTCTGCAAGGATGGGACCGTGAACCGAATGGTCGTTGAAGGATTGAACGGATTCGGATAATTCTGCATCAATTCAAATCGGTCTGCGGTCAAATGTTCCTGTTCCACGCCGGCAACTTTCTCAATGGAAAAAACGGGACTGGTACCGACGATCGTACTGTCCAAAACGGAAGTGACCTTCACCGTGTATGTTGAATCTGTCGTCACACCCGTCGTCGGAACTTTCCAGACATATCGTCCCGTATTCTCCGTACTGTCTTTGATCTTCAATGACAGGATGCCGTTCTTATACAAACGGATATTCACCCGTTCGTCAAAATTATTCTCATATTTCAGCGTATAGGTCCCGTTCGTGACAAGTTTCAGCGCCGCCGTAGGATAGAGAACCGACAGATAGACATTCGCCATTGTGAAAGTCCCCACCGGGGACCACGGACCCTTGCCTGACTCATTCACCGATTTCGCGCGCCAGAAGTATTTTGTTTTTCCTTCATAGCCGCTCCAGAGTTTGTAGGACGCCATCAAGAGAGAATCATTCACCACCATTGTCGTGAAGAGTGAATCTTTTGCGACCTGAAGATGCGATCCCGTGATATGTCCGTCCGTATTCCAGCGGATGAGCACCGGTTTCGTTTGATTGACCAATGCATTCATGAGAGGAGCAACAGTCTTCGCCTGAGCGGGCGCAGTGATCGTCATCGGAATGCCGATGATGAACTCACCGAACTTTGTCGTTGTCACGGTCAATGAACGCTTTGCCGCATTGTAGACGGTGGTCAGCGGAATGAACATTCCCGATCCTTCAAATTCCCTGCCATACACGATCATATTCTGCAGATATGGACTCGGCAGAATGACCGTGCTGTCGATGGTCAGATCCGCCGTGAACGACGTGAACCCGACCTGTTCAATAACGATCCTTCCGTTGTAGGTCATCGGAGCAAGCTCGGGAAATTCCATCTTCAGCGGCGAGAACGCATACCGCTTGACCGTGACCGCATTATAACCGAAGGTAGCGTCGGTCAGTTTCAAAGTAACTCCCGTCCTGTTCGTATCTCCCTTGTTGAATGAATATTCATTCCCGGGAAGGATCTCCGCGATCTGAACATTTCCGGCGGGATTCAACGGTGCATTCATGATGAATTTCTGCGCACGGTAACTCGGCATCTTATCGAGCGACTCCATCTCGAACAGGATCGAATCGTTCGGAGCGAGTTCGGTGATCATGGTCTTTCCCACACCGACGAAACTTGCAGAGCCCCAGCCGATGACCGTGTTGCCGTTCGGAAGTCTCTGCACGGAGCCGCGCGTCGGTGCATATACTTCCGGCGTATGATGATACTGCCATACCTGCGTCGCTGTTTTATTCACCTGATCGATCTTATATTCCACGACACGGGAAACGCTCGGTGTGTGAAGGTTCCCGTTATCGAACATGATGAAATTCCCGTTCGCAAGACGTTTGAAGCCGTGTGCAAACGTGAAATATGCCGGTTTATTCGCTTCGACCTCTCCGATGAACGTGAATTGATTGTTCTTTCCCCCCATTCTCCACATGAACTCGCCGGTGACCCTGTTCACTTTCACGACCTCGCAGGTGTTGCGGAAAGCGAACAGGAAATTCCCGTCCGAATCCATATCATACGCATTCACATGAATGTAGTCGAATGCCGCCGCCGCTGCGTTCATATATGTTTCTGAGACGGAAATATGGTCCCAGCTTCTCCATTGGAACACAACATTCTTCTGCAGATCGAGTTCCTGAATGATCGATCCGACAACGATCGCATTCGGACTTCCGCCGGTGACCGTTTTGCTGAGGTCCATATATTGGATATCGTATGCATGAAGAACAACGTGCCCGTTCGGCAGCATCAGGAATTCATGCGTGTCCGCGTCGTATCCGTTCCCTGCTCTGAAACTGTCCACCGCTGCAAAGGAGGAATCGATCACACGGTGTACACACCGGCTTCCCCCGGCATATCCCCAATCACTGAACGGATCGGCATACGAGAGAAGACCGTTCTGCTGCATTTTGAAATCATACACATGGCCCGGACGGCGCATATACTTCACCACTTTCCCGGCATTGTCCACCATATAAAAGAAGTGTCCTACACCGGGCACATCATCGCAGGTTGTCAGGAAAAAATTTCCCGGAGAGGGATTCTTCACCGCTGTAACCGCAAATTTCGGGAAATCGGAAGGGAGCGAATCTACCGAGACAGACATCGGCTGATATTCTTCGTTCTTCTGTGCGGACGGCACTTGACGTTTCACAACATTACCTTCTTCAGTCACCGTCAGCGAACGATATAACGGTTCGGCCTGAGGAGTGACAGTAAATGTGAATTCCCTGGCTCCGACATATTTCCCGTTCAGTTTCACGGTAACGACCTCCGCCGCTTCGAACGGTGTCTTGGCATGGAACAGGATCGTATGTTTGTCATCGGAGACCGTCAGTGAACCCTGATGTACCCCGGAGATGGAACCCGTCACACGAACGGATGATGCGGCAAGCTGTGATCCGTCCACAGATTCAACACTGCGGAGGATGATATTCGTCTCGCGGGAATTGAGCCGGGAATTCGGAACCGGCGAAATATAGGAAAGCGATTGTGACATCAGCTGCAGGGAACAGAGCAGCATGATGGTGACAAGTGACTGTAATGATCTCATAGATATTTCTTTCATTATTTAAGGACGACCATCCGTTTTGTTGCGGAGAACGGACCTGCCGTAAGCGTATAGAAATAGATACCGCTAGGTATCCGGTATTGGTTCAGTGAAAACGGGATCGAATGAGTTCCGGCGTTTTGCCGTTCATTCACGAGTGCTGCGACCTCTCTTCCGAGAAGATCGGTGACCGTCAGTGTGACCGGACTATTCACCGGCAATTCGTACGAAATAATTGTCTGAGGATTGAACGGATTGGGATAATTTTGGGACAGGGCAAAACCGCCGGGAACAGTCTCTTCTTTTTTCTCAACGGAAACAGGAACGATCTGTTTGACCGACACATTATCCAGCATCACCTCGATATCGGAGAGACCGCAGTTGAACACCACCCGCGCATTATTATCCGTCGCATCCGTCATCGTAAAATCGTATAGGAAATGTTTCTTCTGGGTCGTTAACGCAACAGCACTCGTCTTGCTGTAATTGGTGTTCGGCGATGCGATCATCGCCACTTTCGGTTCGATCGTTCTGGCTGCTGAGGCATACGCATCAAATTCCAGTCGGTACTTTTGTCCGTTCACTAAGGGGATCCCCTCCTGTGTGATCTGCACGTGGAACGTCTGCGTACCGCCTGCACTGATCTGCACGAGCAGTTCACCGTCCACCGTCAGGAACGGAACAGCGGCTGCCGGAGATGTGACAAGAAAATTCCATTGACTCATTCCGTCGAGGAAATTCCCGTTCACAACGATATTATCACCCGGTTTGAAATTCTTATAGAGTGCATTCTCCTCATTCGAGTATGGACTCTCCTTTCCGGTACTGTCCTTCGACGTCACCCGTGCATAATACCGCTTGCCGCTCTTGAATCCCGTCAGATCGATCGCGGACAGCGTAGTGGAGTCGATCAGTTTCGTCGGATTCGGAAGTGTGTCCATGTAGATCATGTACTTGTGTTTCGGCTGCTGATCGAATTTATTGATCAGCATGGAAAGTTTATCACCGGATGATTCGAGTGTGATGACCGGTGCCTTTGCTTTCCCGATCCACGGGAACTTGAACACACGGTAACTGTGGGCATAGTTGACGAATCCGAGCTCCATCACTTTCACCCCGGCCGGAGTCACTTCGGTCAGTTTGGGAAGAGATCCGTCCGCCCAGTCGATGAGCGTGTTTCCGCTCGGCAGACGCTGAACATTTCCCATCCACCACGTGTATCGGTCCGGCGAATGACGGTACTGCCAGACAAGTTTTGCCGTCATCGCAACTGTATCCAATTGGTATTCCACCGCGCGGGAGAATGAAGGATTATGGAAATTTCCATTGTCCATCATCGTAATATTCCCGTTCGGCAGTACGCGAATGTCGTGCTGATACGATGTTCCGCCGATCGGATCATTGATATACGTGAATTGATTGTGCTTGCCGCCCAAACGCCACATCACGGCTCCCGTCTTTCGGTTGATCTTGGTGATCTGAGAAAGATGGCGCGCTGAGCAGAGGATGTTGCTGTCACGATCCAAAGCGATGGCGTTCATGTGGATATAGTCCACTGTCTGAGCCGTCAGATTCTCATGAACAGCATCGACGATGTCCATATCATTCCAGCATTTCCATTCAAAAACGACTTTGCCGGAGGGATCGATCTCCTGGATGTTGTTCCCGATGACCGTCGCATTCGTCTTTCCGCCGCTGACGAGTTTACTCATATCGACGGTCTTGTATTCCAGCGCGATCAGCAGCACATTCCCGTTCGGAAGGATCTGCAGTTCATGCTCATCCGTACCATATCCGTTCTTTGCGGTGATCTCGCGGGTGACGGAATACGAGGAATCCATTTCGTAGAACCGGTAATATGGGTCCGCAAGCCGGTATGAGAGCATGCCGTTCGCCTGAAGTTTGAAATCACGGGCATTTGCGGGCATTTTTCGATAGAAGACCGGTGAACCGTTATTATCCAGAATAGCGATGTACGGAACGCCGGTCCAATTATTGATGAAAATATATCCGGGATCCGGATTGGTCTTTATCGGAATGGATACATGCGGGTAATCGGATGGGACGGAAACACCGTTAGGAAACACATACGCAGTCGCAGAAGGAGTGATAGTAACTGATTGTGCGTTAAGGTTCGAACATAGTACGATAATGGTGAAAATGAACAGCGAATTGTTTTTCATTATGATTGTATTTCATTAATCGTTCGTAAAGTGTTTCTTGTTTGGATAGCACACGGAAAAACGGAAAAAGAAGATCCTCAAGGATCAGAAATTTGATATCTATACTTTGTTACTTTGTTTGTGGTTCTGCCGCCTCATAGTATTTTATCGAGCAGCACTCCGTTAATATTTCCTGAAATCGGGGGACTCGCCGTTGAATTCATGCGGGTCTCCCGCCAAAAAGTGAAGCATGGCGGGTGAACTCTCACCATAACCAATTTGCCTTCAGATTTCCCAATCGCTTCCGTGTATATCCGTTCTTTCCGTCCGATCCGTGTGCTATAGAACTACTCAACAATAAATTTCTGAGCACCCTTCTGCACGGAAATGCTCTTTGTAGTGCGACCGTTCACGCTGACAATAAGTTCGAACGGCTTGTTGGCAATAATGTGGATCTCTGCTGGACTTCCGACACTCATCCGTTTTTGACTGATGAGCGTGGCCGTGATCTCACCGAATTTCAACTGCTCGATGCCGTGACGGTCTATCCTGCTGATCTGCCACGTTACCCGGTTATTCGCTCCTTCAGGATGGAACCCGAGGACATTCTCGATCAGCAGCTCGATCGGACCACACCCGGTCCAGCCGACAAAATCTTTCTGCGACGGATTCCCCCGCATCATCAGCTCCGGGGAATAATTCTCCCACAGTGTGCCGGTCTTTTTATAGACGGCGCACAATCCATCCAGATATTTCTCTGCGGCGGCAGAGGCAAACTCGTTGAAGGAATAATCGGTGGGATTATCCGTCTCTCTGCCGTACCGCTCCAGTCCTTTTATGATCATCACATTCGTCGGAGTCCACACGCCGCCGAGCCAGTAATGTCCGTCCGCCTGATATGCCTTCTCATCCGCCGCCAGTGACGGGAACGGGATCGGACGCCAGAATGACCGAGGATCTTTCAGGTGGAACAACAGCCGCGACGCCTGCTTCATATCTGCGATGCCGGCAAGCATCGGCCAGAATCCTGCAACGCATTTCAGTTTCTGCTGAACTCCGTTGTCATCCAGATTATAATAGAAGCCGTCCGCCTCGTTCCACATCAATTGATTGATATTCTGAGAGATCTCGTTTGCTAAGGAATCATACTTTTTAGCTTCGTCCGTCTGTTTCACCTCACTGCACATGAATGCAAGATTCCGGTAGAACAGTACCATTTGCGACGACATATCCACCCATCCCGACCCCTGAAGAGGCATGTTATCCATCCCCGAGCCGAGACCGGTATTCCAGTAGAGTCCGTGCTTCGTATTCTCTTTTTTCCGGTTCTTTTCAAGCCATTCTGCATACTTTTTCAGGGCCGGCAGCACCGATTCGAACCGGGACCTGTCCCCAGTGACCTTGTATGACTCCACTTCCGCCCAGGCGAAGAGCGGCGGATTCACCGTATGTTCCCGTCCGACAAAGACATAATCCTTCCCGTCCGCTTCCTGGATCTCGCGGCAGATGTATCCGTTCTCATATTGACGGGAATAGAAATTATCAAGGGACTGGATCGCAGGGAACGTGGAGTGAGCATAGCGCGCGAACATCAGCATGAAGATCGTATCCCACTGGAACACACTCGGAGAGAATGCTTCGTCGATAAAATTGGAAACGAATGGAGAACCTTGCGGCGGCCGTTTGAAGTGTTCGAACGCAAGCGACCATGCTTTCCAATACAGCTCAACATACTCGGGATTGCTCTCGACGATCGGCGACGGCAGAGTTATACGGTTTTCTTTGAAGGAAGGGACAGGTGCTTCAATATACTGTTTCTTTGAAAAATAGATCCCGCGCTTTCCAGAATCCTCATATTGCGAATAAAGAACAAAAGGTATCAGCAATAGCACACGGATCAGACGGATCCGGCGGATAAAAACAGATAGAGCAATATCAAATATTTGATCGATGCTTTTTATCATTCGAAAATAATTTTCTTCGGAATTCCGCTTTTTTCCCAAAATTTAACAAAAGTCCAACTTCGATTTCAGTAGCTCTTAAATAGTTCGTCAATTGGGCTTCATGTTCAACACGAAGTGCTTCGGAAGATTTCAATTCAACAATGACTACATTTTCTACAATAACATCAGCGAAGTATTCACCCACCAACGAACCATTATAAAACACGTTAAGACTCTTTTGACGCTCAGTTCGACACCCCAGATCTTCCAGTTCCAAGGCCAAGGCATTCTCATACACTTTTTCTAAAAATCCATACCCCAAAGTGTTGTAGACATTATAATATGCCTGAATAATCTTCGCTGTGATATTTTCATGTAACATTTTACCTCATTGAAATAAATGATGAGGTAAAATATCAACTTCATTTCTTTAAAAGAATCCTTTGCCCTCAAAGAACAATAGTTTTGAACTCTTTTCTGTTCTATCCGTGGAAATCAGTCCAATCCGTCTGATCCGTGTTCTATTGGATCAAACCTAACGCTTTCATGTAGCCGGGATTGACGGTGCAGTTGGCGAATTTGCAGTTCTCCAGATAATCAGCGAAAGCTTTTTCGATGACGGCGCGCGCCGGCTTCGCATCCCTGATATCTTTATACGTTGTCCGCGGTTTATTGGCGAAGGCAATGACGGAATCCCACTCTGCAGTCCGTTTCACTGCGACCATGTTACTCGCTGCATCCATTTTTTTATACGGCCAGAAACACCAGCCGAAATTATTCCGCTCATTCAGTCTGCGCCATGCATCGATCCATTCGTCCTTATTCTCACCGGACTCGCCCATCCAGATGGGAACGTTGTATTTCACCATAAAATCGGCGTATTCCTGTACCATCGCCTGGGTAGTATCGCACCAATACTTATGATAGGTATAGACAATATTTCCGGCGAAAGGTTTGCCGAACACACTGAAATTATTGTTCCATTGAGCACCGCCGAGGAACAACACATGGTTCTTATCCACCTTGCGGACGGCAGCGGCGATCCTTTTATAGAGCGGTTCCAGTTTTGAATTGAACTGAGATGCATCGAAATATGTTGCGATCGGTTCATTCAGGAAATCGTATCCGATCACGATCGGTTCGTTTGCATATCGCTTCGCTATCTTCTGCCATAGATCGACCGTCAGCTGCTGTGCTTCAGGACTCTCGAACAGGAACGGATATCCGTAACTGTCATCGATATTGTCACCAGTCTGTCCGCCGGGAGCGCAATGCATATCCAGAATGACATACAGTTTCTCGGCTTTGCACCACTGGATGACACGATCGAGCATGTCGAATCCCGGACCGTCAATGCGTGTATCATGATCTTCGGAAACAAACAGACGGTAATTGAACGGCACACGGATGGAATTCAGTCCTGATCGTTTGATGAACGCAATGTCTTCCCGTGTGATATAGTTGTCACGATACTGTTTCCAGAACTTTTTTGCGCCGTCGGGACCGAGTAACTGGGAGAATGTTTCGTTGATGCGCTGCGGAGAATTCGTGTGGGTGAACTTGAACATGTAACCTTCGGGAACAAGCCAGTTGCCGAGATTGATGCCGCGGAGCAATATCGGCTTCCCGTCCGGTGTGATCAGATCAGTTCCGCGGACGCTGATGAAGGGATTCTTTTGTGCGGGTGCGAATGAACTGCAAAGGATCAGCACAGCAGCAATGATCGAGAACGCTCTCATAGATTATTCTTTCGTATAGACACGAACGTAGTCCACATACATCTTCTGCGGAAAGGTCGTGAATTGATCGGGACTTCCCGGCCAGTTCCCGCCGACGGCGACATTCAGCAGCATGTGGAAACGGCGATCGAACGGTGAGGACATGACCGCCACAAAATACGGGACATCATCGATGGACCATATGAACTTTGTCGAATCCCACACGACGGAGAAGGTATGATAACTGCCTGCAAATGTACCGGAAGGAAGAGAGAATGAACCTCCCTTTTGCAAATGGTGTGCAGGATCAGAACCGTAGTGGATCGTGCCGTAGACCTTGCTTGTCTCATGACCAAGCAGTTCCATGATATCGATCTCACCGCTGGCGGGCCATCCGCCGTATTCCCAATCCGTTGGGAGCATCCAGATCGCCGGCCAAAGTCCCTGACCGAACGGCATTTTTGCGCGGACATCGAACCGTCCATAGGTCCAATCCCCTTTTTTCGCGGTCCGCATTCGAGCCGATGTGTACGCTTTCCCTAAATAGTTTTCTTTTCGCGCTTCGATCACCAGTTTCCCTGAATCGATATAGGAATTCTCGGGACGCGAAGTATAATATTGAAGTTCGTTATTTCCGCCGCCGTTCCCGTTCACTTCATATTCCCATTTGGTGAGATCGACAGACTTGCCGTTGAACTCATCATTCCAGACGAGTTTCCAGCCCGGCACAGCAGGAATTGAATCGACTACAGTTACCGCAGGAGCTGTCGGCGCCGGCTTTTCGTCCTTATTGCATGCGGTAATGTGTGAAGCGAACACAAGCATGACCGCATATATAAGGCTCATACAAATTTTCCTTTTCATATCGTTGATTCCGTTACTGAAGCGAAAAAAATATCTATTGTAAAATTGGAGAGATCCCCGTGGAAGTAAGAACATTTCCGGTCAGCGATCAGCAATTCGATCACCCGACCGGATGAATGTTCAAACAATTACGCGTGACGCGAGCCGATGAATCCGTAGAAGACAATATACAGATAACAGACGGCGGGAATGATGAACGCCGTTTGGATACCATAACTGTCCGCCAACGCTCCTTGTGCCAGCGGTATCAATGCACCGCCGACGATCGCCATGATCAATACGCTGGAACCCTGGCTGGTGAGTTTACCAAGTCCGTCGATGCCGAGCGTGAAGATCGTCGGGAACATGATGGAATTGAACAGACCGACAGAGAGGATCATCCACATCGCCATTGTCCCGGTGGACATAATGGTGGCAACCACCAATCCTGAAGCGATCAATGCAAATATACCAAGTAATTTCCCCGCATTCACTTTCTGCAGAAGGGCCGAACCGACGAAACGGCCGATCATCGCGCCGCCCCAGTAATATGAGACGAATCCTGCAGCGGTCGCTTCCGGGAATCCGGCGATCTCAGGCTGACCGAGGAAGTTCACTAAAAAGCTTCCGATGGAAACTTCCGCGCCGACATAGACGAAGATCGCGATCGCTCCAAGGACCAGATGTCTGTGTTTCAGTGCATCGGTCAATTTTCCGGATTTTGCATGGTGGTCCTCAACCGATGCGATCACGGGAAGATTGGATTTCCAAATGACCACCGCGAGCACTGCAAGAGCGATCGCAAGTCCCACATACGGCATCTGCACCATCGCTGCTTCTTCACGCGCCGATAATCCGGCCACCGATGAGAGGATAAGCACTCCGCCGAAATACGGAGCGACGGTCGTGCCGAGTGAATTGAATGCCTGCGTAAGATTGAGACGGCTTGATGCGGTCTCTGCTTTCCCGAGGACCGCCACATATGGATTCGCAGCTACCTGCAGCAGCGTGATGCCCGAAGCAAGAACGAAGAGTGCGGTCAGGAACAGCGGATACGAGATGGCGCTTGCCGCGGGATAGAACAACAATGCACCGACGGCGGATGTGAGCAGTCCGACAACGATCCCTTTCTGATAGCCGACCTTGGCAATGATCGAACCGGACGGGATCGACATGATGAAATA
>JBMOHT010000038.1:0-25437 GCA_049317705.1 Bacteroidota bacterium
CATTGAATTCACGGTGCCGTCAACAGGCAGAGTCATGCTGAAGATCGTGAACATTGTCGGTCAGGAAATGGTCACACTGTATGACGGTACGGCAAATGCAGGCGAGATCAATCGTGTTGAGTTCAGTGCAGATCATTATTCCGGAGGTGTCTATTTCGCCATCCTTCAACAGGGTGAACGGAGAGACATGAAAAAGATGCTGCTGATCAAATAAGGAGAATTCAGTCCTGTTTGTTCAACATTGCACGTTACTCGCCGTTCTCATATTCCCATCCTTTCCCGAATTCGTGATGATGGCTAATATCCACCATTGGAATTTTAAATGTCCGAAAGGATATCCATAATTTCCTCTGTTTTCCTCCTGAAATTCATGCTGTCAAATTTGGTATACGATTTGAATGATGATGGGTGTTCATTCAATTCACCTATGAGGCACGCATGAATAAAATCATTACTCTTTCTTTCCTATTCGCATCGATCGTTCTTGGGCAACAACTTTCACTGAACTTTTCCACATACACTTCCGGCAGCACGCTCGAAAACCAGGATGGGTGGACGACCAATGTTCCTTCCGCAGCTCAGGCGCTCATCCGCTCGGCGATCCCTCTCACATATTCCGGATTCGGTTCAGGGGGGAATTACATCTCTGTCTCTACTATCAGTTCGGTTTTGTATTTCACCAAACCCTTCACATCAAGTGTTTCGATCTCACCAACCGGCACCATCTACTATGCGATGCTGGTCAATATCCAATCCGCTGATGCGCTCGGAGCGAATTGTTTTTTCCTCGACGGCAGTGCATTGTTCGGCAGGATCTGGATCAAGGACAACGGTACAGGGAAATGGCAGGTCGGTATCTCAAAAAATAATTTGAGCCTGGTATGGGGAACGAACTCGTTCAATTACGATCAAACATATCTGCTGATGGTCCGGTATACCTTCAATTCCGGCTCGGACGATGATGAAGCATACGTGTGGGTGAATCCGCCGCTCACCGGGGAACCGTCCACTGTTTCGGCAGAAGCGGTCTCCGGAAATGGACAAGCTGAGTATACGTCCATTGCTCAATGCAACGGTGTGATGCTCTATCTTAAATTAGGAACACCTGCATGGCGTATCGATGATATCCGTGTCGGGTACGGTCTTACACATTCGTCCGCATTCGCAGAACTTAATTATGACGGAGCACTGCCGGTCGAACTGACGAAGTGGAGTGCTGCGCCGATCGCAGCAGGAGTCCAATTGAACTGGACCACAGTCGGGGAAGTAAACAATCATGGATTTGAGATCGAACGGAAAATGATCGAAACCGGGAGATCCGTCAATGACAATTGGTATACGATCACCTCTGTCGGGGGAAGCGGAAATTCCAACACGCGGACGGAGTATTCATACCTGGACAGGAATATCCCTGCCGGTCGGTATGCATACCGTCTGAAACAGATCGACAGGAATGGTGCATCAGTATATTCCAACGCATTGACTGTTGTTGTCAACAGTGTGCCGGAGAGACTTGAACTGATCCAGAACTACCCCAATCCATTCAATCCCGCAACGTATATTGAATTTACGGTACCGTCCACCGGCAGAACAACATTGAAGGTCGTCAACATTATCGGTCAGGATATCATAACGCTGTACGACGGTGTGGCGAAGGCAGGTGAGATCAACCGCGTCATTTTCAACGCTGTCAATTATTCCGCCGGCATCTATTTTACCCGTCTTCAGCAGGGTGAACGGATGCATACGAAAAAAATGATGCTGGTAAAATGAACATTCTCCGTTGAATCGTTCCGCTGCAAAGCCATGATCCCTGATCATGGCTTTGTTGTTTTGAATCCCGTATTCCCTTATGGACATCGATTGGATATTCCTGAATGTCTCTCTATATTAAAAAGATATTCAACCGGTGAGTACCTATGAAGCTCCACTATCTTCTATTTTTGTCATTCGTTTCAATCATCCTTCACGCTCAGAACGATTTCCCTTCCGTCCATCAGCGTGAATGGGGATATTACCGTCAGCATCCTGAAATGATCGGTACCGAAGTCGCTGTCCCTGCCGGTGAGATGCGATCCGCTCTGCGGAAGAACGAGTCGCTCAACGGGATCGTCTATGGTTTTCATCCGTATTGGATGAACGGCGCGGAAGCGAACTACGATTTCTCTCTGCTCACGCATCTTGCCTATTTCAGCGGCGATGTCGATCCGACGACCGGCAATTTCTCATCAACGAACAGCTGGTCCTCGGCTTCAGTTGTGACGAAAGCAAAACAGAAAGGCGTGAAGGTCCATTTTACCATCACGCAATTCTCCAATCACACGGCACTCTTCAACAGCTATCCCAACAAGGTCAATCTTATCAAGAACATCATCGCGCAGATCGATCTCCGCGGTGCGGACGGATGCAATGTGGATGTGGAAGGGACCAGCAGCTTCAGCATAGCGATGGCGGATAGTTTCAAGCGGTTCATCAAAGCGCTCGGGGACAGTCTGCACGTACGGGGGAAGGAGTTGTGCGTTGAACTACCGGCGGTGGATTGGTCCAGCGGCTGGTATGTGTACGGACCTGCGTTCTTTTCATTTGTTGGAAATTCCGCCGATCAATATTTTCTGATGGCGTATGATTACTGGTGGTCCGGCAGTACGACGGCGGGACCGGTTGCACCGCTCCAGTCCTCGCTGGTGACGGACCAATGGCACGCGCTCAGAAGCATCAATGCATTCCTCAGCAAAGGGTGTCCTCCAGAAAAGCTCATCGCCGGTTTTCCGTATTACGGCTACGATTGGCCGACCACGTCTTCCGCAACGATGGGAACCGCTTCGGCATCTGCAAATTCGCGCACGTATACGGTCGTCAAAAATAATTATATCGACACCATTCCGGCATCGAGACAATTCTGGAGCAGTACATATAATACCCGATTCTATAAATATGTCAGTGGCGGAACGTGGCGCCAAACGTGGTACGACGACTCGTTGAGTCTTTCAATGAAATATGATTCCGTGAAGATGAAACATATCGCCGGCACCGGTATGTGGGCGCTCGGGTATGATGGTACGGAGAAGGAATTGTGGAATACATTGAGGCGCTCATTCGTAACGGCCATTCCCGAAAGATCGCAATCGCCGTCCGAATTCATGCTGATGCAAAATTATCCGAATCCGTTCAATCCTGAGACGACGGTACGATTCACTCTCGCTGCATCGGCATTGACGGAGTTGATGGTCACAAACATGCTTGGTCAAACTGTTGCTGTTTTGTTCTCAGGATACGCTGAACAGGGGAAGATGATCGAGCGGAGATTCAACGGAACCGGACTCTCAAGCGGGATGTACTTTCTCCGCCTGCGGTCAGGAAATGTGAGCCAGACAAGAAAGATGGTACTGCTTCGGTAAACGGAGCATGATTCATTGATTGAAACACCCTCGAAGTATTCGTATATTACCGAATGAAATTCCGTTTATTACTTCTCCTCATCATACTTACAGCGCTCTCTCTTCACGCACAAAAGAAATTCCTGTTCGATGCAACGAAAGCTGAAACAGCAGGCAATGCTGATTGGGTGATCGATCAGGACGGCTCACCGCAGCGCTTTCCTACTCCGGCCGAAGCGACAGTGACTGCTTCGACCGCAGAGAATTATTGGACCGGTGCACTCTCTGCATGGGGGATCGGGCTCGTGAAAATGGGACATCATGTTGAGACACTTCCTTCCGGAACAGCGATCACCTATAACAATGCTTCGAATGTTCAGGACCTGAAAAATTACGATGTGTTCATTGTGGACGAACCGAATATTCCGTTCACAGCTGCGGAGAAGACCGCCATTGTTGAATACGTGAAGAACGGCGGAGGATTGTTCATGATCGCGGACCACAGCGGAGCTGACCGCAACAATGATGGTTGGGATCCCGTGAGAGTGTGGAATGATCTGTTCAGAAATAATTCCGTGCAGTCGCTTCCGTTCGGGATGATCCTTGATTCCAACAGTATCTCGCAGACGTCATCGAACGTCGTTCTTGCATCACCGGTCATCATCAATGGACCGGCGGGACAAGTGATCCAATGTATGTACAGCGCAGGTTCCACCATCACTCTTAATCCTGCAACGAATGCAACGGTCAAAGGAGTGATCTGGCAGTCCGGAGCTGCGCAAAGCACAACCAAGGTAATGGTAGCGTATGCAAAATTCGGTTCGGGTAAAGTGGTCCTTGTCGGAGACAGTTCGCCGGCGGATGACGGAACGGGTGCTCCCGGAAATACTTTGTACAACGGATGGCTCGGCGATGTCGGCCCAAGTCATGCGAACATCCATTTGAACGGGTCGGTATGGCTGGCAACAAATGATTCCGCTGTCACTACGGCGGAACATCCAATTGGTTCTGCATCAGAATTTCAGCTTCAGCAAAATTATCCGAATCCGTTCAATCCGTCCACCGAGATCCGTTTCACCGTACGAAACAGTGGTACTGCTGTTGTGAGTGTCTATAATATGCTTGGGCAGGAAACGGCGGTATTGTTCAACGGCATAGCAAATCCGGGACAGGAATACCGAATGATGTTCGATGCATCATCTTTTCCGGGAGGAGTGTATCTTTACCGGCTTCAAAGCGGAGATCAATATCAGATCCGTAAAATGATGTTCATTAAATAACGGGATGAGTGGAAATTTTTTTTCAGTTAAGAGTTCTGTGAATTATTTGTTTCCCCACGCAAAATCAGTCATTATTGTCTGATTCCATCATTAGAGATTTCTTACTTCTAACATAAAAAACCTCATAAATTATTGAAAGAACGTCAATTCGGGTTGAATGTTGATGAAAACGTTGTTTTCTGTATTGCATCTCATTGACTTGCTTCATAACTTTCAATTATAGGTGAATTTAGCAGAGAGAACCTCCATTCATGGCAAAAAAAGTATTACTTGCAGAAGATGACGAAGATAACCGCGACCTGATCGTTTTCATGGTGAAACGAAGCGGTCTGGAAATTGAATTGTTATTGGCGGAAAACGGAAAAGAAGCTGTCGACTTGGCAGAACTGCACCTTCCTGAACTTGTTTTGATGGATATGCAGATGCCGGTGATGGACGGATTTACCGCCGTCAAATTGATCAAAGCAAATCCGAAGATCCAGCACATTCCGATCATCGCCTTCACCGCACAGGCACGTGCAGAGGACAAAGCGTTGACCAAATCCATCGGTTGTATCGAACACTATACCAAACCGATGGACCCGGTCGAGTTGACAAATCTGATCCGCAAATACGCAAACGTTTAAACCCAATCATTATGTTCCGTTCAAGAGTCTATTTTAAGGTACTGGCATATTTCGGTTTCCTCCTGATCGTGCTGATCGCAATGACCGCCATTGTTATCACACGACAAGTGCAGATCGAAAGTGAGTATACCTCTTCCAGTTCTGAAGTGAAGTACCTCAACAATCTTGAACGGCTCCGTGCCGAGTTGGTGGACGTTCCTGAATATCTCGACCTCTACGGAAAATCGCACAATCCACAGTTCAGGACCTCCTTCTTTGCCGGCTTGAATAATTTTGAAGCACTGGTCAATACGATCAAAGAGACCGTGGTCGATACGTCGGATCTTGCAACGCTTGATCAAGTTGAGGCGCTCTTCTTTGAATGGACACACTTCATCGGCGAACCTAGGATGATGACGTACGACGGCGTTACCAAACGCGATTCCATTCTTATCATCGAACGGAATGTCAGCAAGATCGAGATCGAACGTAATTATCTTGCTCAGGCGAGACTGCTAACGTCGACCATGTATGAAAAATCACTTCTCTCGCAGTCGCTGCGGATCGATCACGCGAAGGAACTCGGTTCTGAATTGACGCGGTTCATCCTGTTCGTGAACATCCTGTTCGCCATCTTTGCCATTGCGCTGGGATTCGTCCTCAGTCGCTCCATCACCAAGCCGCTGCAGCAGCTCCGCGAAGGAACACGCAGCATCATGGAGTCGAAATTCGTTTCTATCAACATCAATCGCGTGGATGAGTTCGGACAGCTGGCGGGGGAATTCAACCGCATGTCGAACATGCTGAACGAGAACTATACCCGCGTGAAAGCATATTCGGATATGATGACGACGCTGAACCGGAACGATACGTTCACCGGCGTGGTCACGGAAAGTCTTGATCTGCTCTGCCAGCAGACGAATTCAGGCGTCGGCGCATTGTATATCTATGACAAGAACACCGGACTGCTTTCGCTGACAGGAAAATTCGCCATGCCTGCGGACAACAGTTCGCAGAGGTCATTCTCCGTGGGAGAAGGGGTCGTGGGGGAATGTGCGCGGTTGAAACAATCGCTGGAGATCACCGATGTTGCGTTGAACTCCAATTTCTCCATCAATACCGGCATTCAATCGCATATCCCTTCCTATACGTATGCATTCCCGGTCATGTTCCAGGACAATCTGATCGGTGTCCTGATCTTCGGGTCCATGCAGAAATTCTCCCCTCTGACTCGCGACCTGCTGGAAAGTGCGCTCCCGCAGATGGGGGTCGCAATTACGAACGTACAGAATTACGAAGCGACGCAGGAACTTTCCCGCGAGATCTCCAAGAAGCACGACGAATTGAATACGAAAACACAGGAATTGGAAAAAGCCTACCGCGTGAAATCGGACTTCCTCTCGAACATGTCGCATGAATTGCGCACACCGCTCAATTCCATCATCGGATTCTCGTCCATTCTTCTCGGTGACCGCGGAGATCCATTGACGGCGGACCAGCGGAAAGCACTCGAAAAAGTGCTGAAGAACGGCAAGCATCTGCTGCAGCTGATCAACGATATCCTCGACTTCTCCAAGATCGAATCCGGCCGTATGCATGTGAGCATCGAGACCGAATCCGTCGAAGGTGTTGTGAACGGCGCCGTGATGACCGCTGAAGCGCTCATCCGTCAAAAGAACATCAATCTGAAGGATGATCTGGCGGAGAATATGCCGGACTTCAATTCCGATGTACTGAAGATCAAACAGATTCTGGTGAATCTGCTGAGCAATGCAGCAAAATTCACGGATGAGAACGGAACGATCACTATCCGTGCACGGTATGAAGCGCCGATGATCAGGATCTCCGTTGTCGATTCCGGTATCGGTATCGAAACGAAGAATATCTCAAAGATCTTCGAAGAATTCTCGCAGGTGGACAACAGTCACTCGCGTAAATATCAGGGAACAGGACTCGGACTTCCGATCGCACGTCGTCTGGCGCAGCTGCTCGGCGGAGATCTTTCCGTAGAGAGTATCGTCGGTAAAGGTTCGACATTCACCTTATCAGTCCCGCCGAATTTCAAATCGAACGACAAAGCGGATATCATCACCCCGCCGGTTTCGCAGCCGAAGGAACTTCCGGTCATAAAACAGATCAAAGAGATGGATATCCCTGCGGTGAAGAGCGGCGGCGAGACCCGCATCCTCTGCATTGATGACGAACCGGATGTGATCGAGATCCTCCGCAACTATCTTGTGCCGGAAGGATTCACGGTGTTCGGTGCGAACTCCGGCGATGACGGTATCAAACTTGCGGAGAAACTTCAGCCCTCAGTGATCACGCTGGATATCATGATGCCTAAGAAAGATGGATGGCAGGTGCTTCGTGAACTGAAAGCGAATCCGCTGACGCAGAGTATTCCCGTGCTCATCCATTCCATGGTCGATAATATCCCGCTCGCATTCTCGCTCGGTGCGATCGATTATCTTCCGAAGCCCGCGGATGTGTCTCTCGTATTGAAGACCGTCCGCAAAGCGACCACGGCCGACAATAAGAATGTGCTGGTGGTGGATGACAATGATGATTTCCGTTCGCTGCTGGTGAAGGTATTGCAGGATGAAGGATACAAGGTCCAATCCGCGAACAACGGCAAGGTCGGACTATCCAAACTCGATTCTGTTAAACCGTCATTGATCCTGCTCGACCTGAGCATGCCGGTGATGGACGGATTCGAGATGCTCAAGAAACTGAAGCAGTCAGAACAATGGCACTCCATTCCCGTCATCATTCTGACGGGCATCGATCTGACCGAAGCACAGATCGCCGAGATCAATAATATGAACGGCGAATTAATGAAGAAAAAAGATTACTCTTCCGATACGATCGCTTCTGCTATCAAAAAAGCGATCCAACATGTGAAGTAATAGAAGGTATTATTATGTTTGATCAAGACGATTCCGTTCCGACCATCCCTCGGGTCCTTTTTGTGGACGATACCGAGGACAATCTCGACCTGCTGGAGTTCGCGCTGAAGAAGAAGCCGATTACCATGTTCCGGGCTGCCAGCGGAAAGGAATGCCTCGTTGTAGCCGAAGAACAGCAGCCGGATATGATCGTTCTCGATATTCAGATGCCGGAGATGGACGGATTCGAAACACTTCGCCGTCTTCGTGCGAATCCTGTCACATCGAAGATCCCCGTCATTTTTCTGACCGCCATCAAGCGCGATCCGCAAAGTATCGCCGAAGGTATCCTGCTCGGTGCTGAGGAATATCTGACAAAACCGATCGATTTCGAGGAACTTTTCGCCCGTGTCCGTTCGATCTACCGTGTGATGGCCATTCAGCGCGAATTGGAATCGGTGAAATCGCAGTTCATGGCGATGCTGGTGCATGATCTGAGAACGCCCCTGACGATCGTCATCAGCAGTATCGATTATATCCTCCGCCACTATAATAACGGAAAACCGCTCGATACGGACAGCGTGAAATTGATGGAAACGGTGCTGGCCTCTACACGCGGAATGTCGAATCTGGTGAACGATCTTCTCGACCTTTCGAAATACCAGGCGGGTCAAATGATGCTGAATAAGCAGACCATCACCATCCACGAGATGATCGAAGAATCGCTTCAGCCGTTCCTGCTTCAGTTCAACAAGAAGAATATCGCTCTGCTTACGGATATCAACTCTGACCTGCCGCGTGTCGAAGCGGATTCCGGCAAGATCGTGCAGCTGATGACGAATCTGCTTTCCAATGCAATGAAGTTCACTCCGGACAACGGTTCGGTCTCCATTAAAGTGGAAAAGGAGCATAATACAGAACTGAATGCGGATTTCATCAAGGTCTCCGTCAGCGATTCCGGTGTCGGTATCAAGGCGGAAGAGATCGCCCTGCTGTTCGAACAATACCGCCAGGTCTCATCGTCAGCCAAGACGAAAGAGAAAGGGACGGGATTGGGTCTTGCGATCTGCAAACTCATCGTGCAGGCGCACGGC
Source organism: Bacteroidota bacterium (assembly GCA_049317705.1). GTDB lineage: Bacteria > Bacteroidota > Ignavibacteria > UBA10030 > UBA8401 > UBA8401. Next base: position 9,242 of record JBMOHT010000038.1, read on the forward strand.
GGCACCATCACCGTCTCCAGTGAAGTGAATATAGGTACAACATTCGTCTTCACGCTCCCCGCACAGGTCGAACAGTAAACCATTGCTGCACTCAGCTTAGACGAAAGCCCTGCAAAGGACCATGTTCTGCAGGGCTTTATCGTTCGTTGGGGAATCTTTTTCACAACATTCCCTTGCTTCATTTTTTTTCATCGGTTATATTGTGACATTGAAATTATCAGTGTATTAACTGCGCGGTTTGCCAATGCTCAATTATGTTTGGATATCACTTCTGCTCATCGGGATCTTCACGGCGGTCGGAAGGGATATCAACGATGAAGTGCAGAATACATACCGGAACGGTGTTCCGATATCAGCACACTTCGAATCCGCAAAGCAGGTCGCATCCCTCAATCCTTCATACGAAGGGGAGATCGTCATCCCCGCAGCACTCTTCAATCAATTCTATAATATCTCCACAGCAGCACAAGAGATCCGCCAGCCGGCAACGCTGACCATTCTCTCTTCCGGGAAACAAAAACTGGAACTGAAGATCTCCGACGCAACACCGCTGTTCTGGAAAGAGATGGCAAAAGCCGCCGGAGGGAAGGAAAAACTCGAAGCGGATGTCCGTTCCTATAATGCAGCGAAGGGCGAGCTCAGCTTTACAATGGAGAAAGTTTCCTACGTGAAGATCAAAGCGGTGACGAAGGCAGCGCTGGATTTTGCCGATACAGCCGTGACCATCTCCCTTGGACTGATCGGCGTGATGGCATTGTGGCTTGGAATAATGAAAGTCGGCGAGGCGGCAGGACTTTTGGAACTGCTGACGCGTTTGATGACCCCGGTAACGCGGCGTCTGTTCCCGGATGTCCCGCCGAATCATCCTGCCGTCGGCGCGATGATCATGAATATCGCGGCGAATATGTTCGGTCTCAATAATGCGGCAACGCCGATGGGATTGAAGGCAATGGAAGAGTTGAATAAACTCAATCCGAAAGCAGGCACGGCGACGAATGCTATGTGCACGTTCCTCGTGGTGAATACTGCCGGACTCACGCTTATTCCTGCGACGGCGATCGCTATCCGCGCCGGTCTCGGTTCTGCGGACCCCGGAATGATCATCGGAACATCCATCTTCGGCGCAGGGTGCGCGACCGTCTCCGGATTGATCGCAGTGAAAGTGCTTCAGCGTCTGCCGAAATACAAACGGGAGATGGAAGTGACGGAACCATTATCTACGGAGGCGAAGAATGATTGAGATCTTCAAATCCTTCGTTACTTTTGTTTCCGCTGTCTCCATTCCGCTGTTCATTCTTGTGTTCCTCGGCTGGGGATTGATCAAAAAAGTGAAGGTCTATGAAGTATTCGTTGAAGGGGCAAAGGATGGATTCAATACTGCCGTCAAGATCATTCCATATCTTGTCGCGATGTTGTTTGCTATCGGGATCTTCCGCGCCAGTGGCGCGATGGATGTCGTCGTTGCGGTTCTTTCACCGGTCACCAATCTGATCGGTATGCCGGCGGAAGTGTTGCCGCTCGGTCTGCTCCGTCCTCTTTCAGGAAGCGGTTCGATGGGACTCATGACCGAACTGATGAAGACGAACGGTCCTGATTCATTCATCGGCGTTCTTGCCTCCACAATGTTCGGAAGTTCTGAAACAACGTTCTATATTCTGGCGGTCTATTTCGGTTCGGTCGGTATCAAAAATACACGACACGCGCTGCCGGCAGGACTTATTGCAGATCTTTTTGGGATGCTTGGAGCGGTCTTTATTACACGGGTATTATTCAGTCTCTAAAACACAAAGGAAAAAAATGAAAAGATCATTAGTGGTTGTTCTATTCCTGTTCTTCACATTCATCTCCTATGGACAGACAAAAGCTGCAGCAGCAGCGGCAAAAGGAGGGACCGGCGGTGCGGTAAAAGGCGGCGTCGGTATGACCTGGATCGGCGATGAAGCGTACTATCTTGTCTCGCTTGCTCCCGAGATCGCATTCGGGAAATTCGGCGTCGGTCTCGATCTGAACTTCTACGTGAGCAGCAAGGATCAATCCATCCGTTGGCAGGAAATGCAGCATGCGCGCTTCATCCGCTACCTGCGCTACGGGAACAAACATGACGAATTCTACATCCGCGTTGGTATGCTCGATTATGCAAGACTCGGACACGGATTCATCCTCTATAATTATAAGAACAGTCCCAGCGTCGACAACCGGAGGATCGGTACAGAACTCGATGTGGATTTCGGTAAATGGGGATTGGAGTCCGTCTATGGTGATGTGACCGCTTCAGGCGTTCTCGGTGCCCGCGGGTATGTCCGTCCGCTGCAGTTCACTCCTGCCGGTTCCGTCCCGATCATCGGCAATCTTGAGATCGGTGCAACGATCGCAAGCGATCTTCGGAAGGACTCGAAGGATACAAAGATCGACACCGTCGGCGGCGTGACCAAGAAGGTCAATGCCGGTTCCATGACCGCAGTTGGATTGGACTTGGGGCTCCCGTTGATGCGTTCATCCGTCTTCAATGCTACCTATTATCTTGATTATGCGAAGATCATGAATTACGGTCATGGCTTCGCCACCGGTATCGAAATGGATGCATCGGCATTCGGACTGGTGAACCTTACCGCAAAACTGGAACGCCGTTTCGGACAAACCGCGCAGTTCACTCCGGCATATTTCGACGCATTCTACGAATTGGAGCGTTATCAGATCAGTCAGAATGCATTGAAAAAAGATACGCTTGCCAGCAAAGCAAAAGCACTGGAGAGCCAGACAACCACTTCCTCTGGATATTTCGGAAGTTTGCTGATCGACGTTCTCGGTACCATCCAGGTAGAAGGTTCCTATAAAAAGATCGACAACGACCCGAACAGCGGAACACTCCATCTCGGAACGAATACCGGCGACAAGATCCCGCTCGTCACCGTCAGTGCAGGATATGATAAACTGAATATCACCAACGGGAAGGATGTCTTTACGTTGGATGAACGTTCATTACTGTATGCAGAGGTCGGTTATAAACCGTATCCGTTCATGATCGTGTCCATGCTCTATACGTGGACATTCGCACCCGATTTTAACAAGGACGGCAATGTGACGGGTTATAAACCCCAGAAGCGGATCACACCCAAGGTCGGCTTCGTGTTCCCGTTATAATTTTTCGATCACGGCCGGCGGGTTAAAACATATTCCGCCGGTCATATCACCCTTCCATGAATCTTATCAACAATCTTATCGTCGGAACATTACCCTACGTTCCTAAACCGATCGTCGCAAAATTCGCCGGCAAATACATTGCCGGTGCAACCCTCGGCGATGCAATGAAGACCGTCCGCGCTCTCAATTCGATGAACGCCATGACGACCATCGATGTGCTTGGCGAGGATATCACTACCAAAGATCAGGCGATACAGAGCCGGGACGGCAGTACTTCGGTACTGACGGCGATCGCGGAACAGAAACTCAATTCCAACCTCTCCATCAAACTGACATCGCTCGGTCTGAAAATGGACAAGCGGTTCTGTCTTGACAACACGAATCTGATCATCGAAACGGCACGGAAGTCCGACAACTTCGTCCGCATCGATATGGAGGATAGGACCTGCACGGATGACACTCTCGAAGTATATCGGACGATGCGTTCCCGCTACGAAAAAGTAGGCATCGTCATTCAGGCGTATCTTCACCGCAGCGAAAAAGATATCCGTCAGCTCGTCGCTGAGAAGGCAAATGTCCGTCTTTGTAAAGGGATCTACGTTGAACCGGCGGAGGTCGCGATCAAGGACCGCAAAGGGATCCAGGATAATTATCTGAAACTGCTCCGCATCCTGTTTGAAGGCGGAAGCTATGTCGGCATCGCCACACATGATGATGTGCTCATCGACGGCGCGAAGAAGATGATCGAAGAAATGAAGCTCGGCAAGGACAAGTATGAATTCCAGATGCTGCTCGGTGTGCGTGATGAAACAAGGAAACGGCTGATCGAAGAAGGACATAAACTGCGCGTCTATGTTCCGTTCGGTAAGGACTGGTATGCATATTCCGTCCGCCGGCTGAAGGAAAATCCGCAGATGGCCGGTCATGTCTTCAAAGCGATCTTCGGCATCGGACAATGATGGTGCGATGCAGTAACTCAAGTGTGCAATACTTCTATTATAACTAACGTATATCAATCAAGGAGAATCTCATGGCTGAAATGAAATCAGGAGGCGGACTGAAATATGTGCCGTACGTTCCTGCGCAAACAGATATGAAAGAATTCACCATACGGGCCGTGCTCATCGGTCTCGTGATGTCGGTGATTCTTGGGGCGGCGAACGCCTATCTGGGACTCAAAGCCGGTATGACGATCGCAGCGACCTATCCTGCGGCAGTTATCGGTATGGCTTTGCTCAGGATCTTCAAAGGAACGATCCTCGAAGAGAACATCGCCCGTACGGTCGGCTCCATCGGTGAATCCGTTGCGGCGGGTGCGATCTTCACGATCCCGGCGTTCCTTATCTCGGGTGTGTGGACCGATCTTGCAAGTCACTATTTCGAAGCGACCGCGATCATGATGGTCGGCGGTATCATGGGCGTTCTGTTCGTCACACTGCTCCGCCGCGTGATGGTGGAGGATGTTGAACTGCCGTTCCCCGAATCCGTTGCGGCCGGTGAGATCCACAAAGCAGGCCAGCGCGGCGGTAGCGGCGCAGTCTATCTGATGATCGCCGGCGGTGTCGGTGCAGTCATTCAGGCATTGAAACAGATGTCCCTCTTCGCTGCATCATGGGAAAAATTCATCCCGTTCGCAAAAGGTCCTGTCGCACTCGGCAAGACCGGAACATCACTCAATGCGAGCGGCGGATTCGTTGTTTCAACACCGGGCGTGAGCCCGGCATATATGGGTGTCGGATATATCATCGGACCGAGACTCGCATCATTGAACTTTGCCGGCGGACTTCTCGCATGGGGATTGTTCGTTCCGCTGCTCTTGTTCTGGCTTGGACCGAGTCTTGAAGCGGCTCATCCTGAAGGATTGACCGATCAAACATGGCTTGGACAAGCGACGATCGTTTGGAGATTCATCGTTCGTCCGATCGCTATCGGCGGTATGCTGATGAGCGCGGCATTCACACTCTTCCGCATGAGAAAGAATCTTATCGGCGGTTTGAAACGCTCCATCAGCGACGTGAAGAAAGCGGCGACAAGCGGTGCAGAAACGAACCGCACCGAAGCTGACTTGAGCATGTCCAAAGTATTCATGGGAATCGCCGGCGCAGCGATCCTCACATTCTTCCTCTATAATCACTTCGCGCAGGATGTCGTTGCGGCATTGACGGCAACCGTGGTGATGATCATTGCAGGGTTCTTCTTCGCGGCCGTTTCCGGTTATCTCGTCGGAATGATCGGTTCATCGAATAATCCTATCAGCGGTCTTACGCTTTCAACGGTCATCATTGCTGCATTGCTGATGGTTGCTCTCGGACAAAAAGGGATCACCGGTATCGCAACAGTGCTTGGAGTTGCAGGCGTCATCTGCGTCTCTGCTGCGGTTGCCGGAGAGATGCTGCAGGATCTGAAGGTCGGCCACATTCTCGGCGGCACGCCGTGGAAGATGCAGGTCGGCGATCTGATCGGCGTTATCGTCTCATCCGCAGTGATGATCTTCCCGATCATCGTGCTGCATGAAGGTGATCTGAAAATGGGCGGTATGGGACTCGGCGGAAGCGCACTTCCCGCACCGCAGGCAAGTCTGATGGCACTCGTGTCACAAGGTATCGTTGGTGGACAGATGGCATGGCCGCTCATCATCGTCGGTATACTGATGGCGATCGGTTTCATCCTTGTTCAGGTAAAGAGCCCGATGCTTATTTGCGTCGGTATGTATCTTCCGCTCGAAACCACATTCGCCATCTTCATCGGCGGATTGATCAAAGGTATCGTCGACAAAATGACCGCTGCGCGTCAGTTCAATGAAGCACAGAAGATCCGTGTGGAGAATAACGGAACGCTGATCGCTGCCGGCTTGATCGCCGGTGAAGCGCTCGTCGGTCTTGTGTTTGCAGCAATGGCATTCTGGGATGTTCCGACACCGGTCATCTTCAAAGAACCGTCATTCCTCGGCAGTCTTGCAGTGTTCCTGATCGTGGGATATGTTCTCGTGATGATCCCCGTGAAGAACGCCGGCAGTCCGGATGAACCGGCACCGCCAAGTGCGATGATGTAAAAAAAGAATCACATCACCGGTCCCGATATATTCTATCGGGACTTGTGATCTTAATGAAAGCATGTACGTGGGTAAACAGGAACCGCAGGAAATAAATCTCTGGGATGTCACACCGCTCCGCATCGCGAAGTGGGAAACAACGGACGAAGGAAAAGTTGTCGTGCTCGTCCCGAAATTCAAGAATGCATTCTTCTCGAAATGGATCATGCCGTATCTGGCCAGACCGTATTTCCGCATCAAGCTTGATGAAATAGGAAGTGCTATCTGGAAGCAGTGCGACGGATCCACAACGCTGGCCGTGATCGCAGGTTCGCTCAAGGAACAATTCGGCGACGCCGTGGAGCCTGTCGATGCCCGCATCAATAAATTTCTCAACCATCTGGAACGGGGCGACCTTCTCCGGGTGGACCGAATGGAAAACAACGAACCACCGTCACCAACAATAAACTTGTAAACGAGGTGTAACATGTCAGAAGCGATCAAAGGATTGAAACCGGAACTGGTGTGGAAATATTTTGCTGAGATCAGCTTGATCCCGCGCCCGTCCAAACACGAAAAGAAGATCTCCGATTATATCATGGAGACTGCAAAGAAACTCGGTCTTGAAGCGAAGAGGGATAAATTCCTGAATGTTGTCGTGAAGAAGAAAGCGACCCCGGGGAAAGAGAACGTGAAGTCGATCTGTCTTCAGGGACATTTGGATATGGTCCCCGAAAAGAACAAAGAGAAAGTGCACGACTTCTTGAAGGACCCGATCGAACTCGTCCGCAGCGGAAATATGCTTATGGCGAACGGTACAACACTCGGCGCTGATAACGGTATCGCCGTTGCAACGAATCTGGCCATCATGGAGGATTCGTCCTTAGTGCATGGACCGCTGGAATTCCTGTTCACCGTGGATGAAGAGACAGGATTGACCGGTGCGAATAATCTGAAGCCGGGCTTCCTCGAAAGCGGAACGCTGATGAATCTCGACTCCGAAGAGGAAGGTTCATTGTACGTCGGTTGCTCCGGCGGACGCAATACTATCGGTTCATGGAAACTTGCACTGGAGAATGCACCGAGAGGCGCTGCTGCTCTGAAAGTGATCGTGAAAGGATTGAAGGGCGGACACTCCGGACTTGAGATCGACAAAGGCCGCGGAAATTCATTGAAGCTCATCAACCGTGTCTTGATCGCTCTCGACAAGGTCGGCGCTCGTCTCTCGCACATCGAAGGCGGCAACAAGAGCAATGCTATCCCGCGCGAAGCGGAAGCGATCGTGTTCGTTGCAAAGAAGGATGCCGGCAAAGCGAAGAAAATCGTCGAACAATGCAACGGCGTGTTGAAAGCGGAACTCTCCAGCGTTGAACCCGATCTGCAGATCTTTACCGAAGCGGTCGAAGTGAAGAAAGCGAAAGTTCTGAAGAAAACTCAGCAGGCAACGATCTATCGTACACTCTCTGCGCTCCCGCACGGTGTGCTGAAGATGAGTGCCGATATCCCGGGTCTCGTTGAGACCTCCACGAATGTCGCGATCATCACCACGGCGAAGAACGCCATCGAACTCATCACCAGCCAGCGCAGTTCCGTTGCTTCCGAGACGGATGAAGCGCTGCAGACGATGAATTCCATCTTCACGCTCGGCGGAGCTAAGGTAGTCCATACCGAAGGATATCCGGGATGGAAACCGAATCTCGCATCGCCGATCTTGAAGACGGCACGCGAATCCTACAAGCAGCTGTACGGCAAGGAACCGGAAGTGAAAGCGATCCACGCAGGACTGGAATGCGGAATCATCGGCGAGAAATATCCGGGTATGGATATGGTCTCGTGCGGTCCGACCATGGAAGGCGTGCATTCACCGGATGAGAAGATCCATATCGATACGGTGGATAAATTCTACCGCTTCGTTCTGGAAGTGTTGAAGAACGCAAAATAACCGATCTGAATGATCAGTTGAACGGACGCCGGGTCATCCGGCGTTCGTCATTTTAAATACGGCTGGTTTAAATGGAAAACCGTTCCGAATCTCATTACCTTCAGATATTCAAATTATCCAACGGTGATCCTTTATGATGCCGATCCAGATAGATCTCATCGCTGTGGCAGGGTGTTACGGCTTGTTGCTGCTGCTGTACAAAGCACTTCGTGAATCGAAGACCCATTCGATCGGCAGCCGCATCTCCTCGATGATCTTTTCCACTGCATTCAGTTTCTTTGTTCTTGACTACATGGTGAACTGCATCATCATTACCGTCGATGTATTCCGTTCACCCGTCGCCATCTTAGGATATACAGGATTTGTGGTGATGAATGGAGTGCTCTATTGGCTGATCGACAAGTTCGCGGATAAGGTGCAGCTGGTAGAGACTATGAATTTTGTCAGGACCTCCGTTCTGTTCGGGAATTATTTCCGGTTTCGGGATGTGGATACACAGGAGAAGATCGGAACCAACCGGATGAAGAAGATCTACGAAGAAGTGCACGGCAAACCGTTCACGGATGACGTGATCGCTACGGCGTACGATGAGCAGGTGACGAAATTCAAAAAAGTTTCCGTTGAAGAATTGAAGGAAAAGAAAGAACAGTATCCGCCGGAATACTTCGACGAACTGAAGCAGCTCAAAGCGATGGAGAGGACGGATGTTTCCGTCGCGTTCCGATTCCAGCTGATGGATGCTGGATTCCACCCCTTTCTTCAAAAAATGGAGAACTTTTCCATCGATCCTGTGACGGGAATACTTTCCATCGATATCATTGCGATACTGGAAAGGCCCATCCCGGTTGAGTCATCCGTTGACCGATTGCGTCTGATCGAACGGACGTATGAAGCACTTCACATTCTGATCGCACAGGAATGGTTCAGACTCTACCAGCCGTTCGTACGGTCGTTCTCCGTCATCTGCAGCAATAGGATCTTTACCGAGGAGATGCATGAGGTCGTTGTTCCAATAATGACAATGATGATTCCTCTGAATATGTTGAGTATGCGAACGAACCGTATCACGAATGTTGCGGAGATCCAAAAGATCGCGGAGATCGCATTCCGCGGACAGTAAGACCCATCGCCGCATCGTAAAAGTGCTTTTGTTCCTCTCTCATTTTCTCTATATTCACACAACAAATATCCCTTTCGCTGTACCGTTGTTCAACCGATCTGAATACTATGACTGAACCGACCGCAACACTTCCGCCGCCGCCCCGCGCTTTCCGCTGGCTCGTGCTTGTTCTCATCTCACTCGCAATGTTCGGCAATTATTACATTTACGATGCCATCAGCCCGCTCGCCGATGTGCTGGTGAAACAGCTGAACTTCACCGATTCGGATATCGGACTTCTTCAGGGCATCTACAGTCTGCCGAATATCTTCATGGTCCTGATCGGAGGTTTCATCATCGACCGGCTCGGAACGAAGAGATCCACATTGATCTTCGCTGTGCTCTGTCTCCTTGGTGCAGTGATCACCGTTTCGAGCGGGACGCTGTTCGTGATGGCGACCGGCCGATTGGTGTTCGGACTCGGTGCGGAATCGCTCATTGTTGCAGTGACCACCGCTATCGCAAAATGGTTCAAAGGAAAAGAACTGAGCTTCGCATTCGGCATCAATCTCACCATCGCCCGTCTCGGTTCATTCGCCGCACTGAATTCTCCTTCATGGGCTTCTAAATATTATGAGAACTGGCAGGCTGCGTTGATGATCTCCGTTGTATTTGGTGTTGTCTGTGTCGCCGGCGCGGTCATCTATTGGGTGCTCGAATCGAATGCCGAGAAAAAATATCAGATCGGCACTCCCGGTGCGACAGATAAGGTCGTCTTTTCCGATATCTGGAAATTCGGGATGTCCTACTGGTACATCGTGGCATTGTGCATCACATTCTATTCCGCCATCTTCCCGTTCCAGACCTTTGCCGTGAAATTCTTTATGGAAGCGCACGGTACATCACGCGAAATGGGCGGATTCCTTTCCAGCATGCTCACGCTCTTTGCGATGATCGCCACGCCGCTGTTCGGATTGATGGTGGATAAGATCGGCAAACGCTCACTCTTTATGATGTTCGGTTCTATCCTTCTCGTTCCCGTTTACTTGATGATGGCATACACGCATATCTCGCTCTACGTTCCGATGGCGATGATGGGTATCGCGTTTTCGCTCATTCCCGGAATCATGTGGCCTTCGGTCAGCTATCTTGTAGAAGAATCGAAGCTTGGAACAGCATACGGACTGATGACGCTCATTCAGAATATCGGTCTGGCAGGATTCAATTTCCTCATCGGCTGGGCGAATGATTATTCGGCGGCGAGTTCAATGAATCCAGGCGGATATTCTCTCGGTATGTGGATCTTCTCATCACTCGGTCTGATCGGATTCGTCTTTGCATTCATGCTTCGACGCCAGGAATCCGGTCCGAACGCACACGGACTCGAAACGATCAAGGCATGACCATGAATATCTCAGACGCATTATATTCCGCCGCACAGATCGCCATCCGCGACTGTATGGGGACCAAACAACAGGAAAAAGTCCTTATCGTTACCGATGAACCGCTCCGTATGCTCGGGTACGCTCTATGGAAAGCGGCAAAGGATTTCGGAAATGATGTTGTGCTGACAGAGATCCTTCCGCGAAAATCGAACGGTGAAGAACCTCCTGCTGAGATCGCGGAACTGATGAAAAAGTTCGATGTCGTTTTCTGCCCGACATCGCGTTCGCTCACTCACACCGATGCCCGCCGCGCGGCAAGCGCTCTCGGAGTCCGTATTGCAACACTTCCCGGCGTAACGGAAGAGATCATGGTCCGCTGCATGAATGCGGATTATCCTGCCATCGCCCGCCGGACCCACACACTCTGCGGTCTGATGGAAAAGACCAATGTCATTCGCGTTACTTCTCCCGCAGGTACCGATATTTTCATGCCGATCACAGGCAGAACCGCTCACGCAAGTTCGGGCTTGTTTCTCGAAAAAGGACAATCGGGAAATCTGCCGACCGGCGAGGCGTATCTGGCGCCGCTTGAACATCGCTCGAACGGTGTTGTGGTAGTTGACGGTTCCATGGCAAGCGTCGGGATTGTAAATACACCTATCCGAATTGTTGTGAAGGATGGTTACGCGACAGAGATCTCCGGAGGAACGGAAGCTGACACGTTAAAGAAGCTGCTGGAACCGCACGGGAAGGACGCATACAATGTGGCGGAATTCGGCATCGGAACGAACGATAAAGCGATCATCACGGGCAAGATCATCGAGGATGAGAAAGTGATGGGGACCATCCATATCGCATTCGGCGATAATAAATCGATGGGCGGGACGGTCCGCGTTGCGAGCCATTTGGACGGACTCATCAAATTCCCGACGGTCTATTTTGATGAGAAGATCATCATGTCCGACGGGAAATTCACTATAGATATTTAGAGGCCATCTCAAAAACACCTCTGTCACCCCCGAGTGCTCCTATCGGGGGTCCATTTTCATGGATTCCCGCCAAAATCATGTCTCAAAGGGATGATTTTGGCATAAGGAGCTAAAACACAAGATCCATTGAATGATCAATAAAATTTGTGGATCGTATTTTTCTTCTAATTTGCGCCTTCGTGTCTTTGTGGCAGAAACCATAATTATTTTTCCGGCACATTGAGCATTTACGAAATGTAATTCTATGCACCCTTCGATCGAATTATTCACCGCCGAGATGGAATCGTGCAACGCGCATTTCCCCAAAGCGCAGCTGCCGCCGAATTGTTCTGTATTGATGGAGCCGGAATATCTTGAATACGAATCACGTCTATCGTTGAAGATCTCATTTCCCGTCAAAAAAGAGTATTTGAATCCTATGCTGGGTATGCAGGGCGGTTTCATTGCCGCAGCATTCGATAATGTCTTCGGTCCTTTAAGTTATCTTGCCGCACGAATTCCCTGCACTACACTTGATCTCAATACAAATTACATCCGCCCGATCGCAGAAAAGGATTCTTTGATCGTTACCGCACGCGTCGTCTCACGCGGTCAATCGACGATGCATCTGGCGGCGGAAGCGGTGAATGGCAAAGGGAAACTGATCGCAACGTGTTCAACGCATATGATGATCATGAAATAACGGTCACGATAAGGAGGAACGGATGTTCAGACAAATGTCGGATTTTTGGAGAACATGGGGCTATGAACGTTCAGCCACGGAAAAGATCTTTTCTGCGCTGACGAATGAAGTGCTTTCCGATAAAAAGAATGAGAATGTGCGGACGCTTGGACGGCTAGCGGGTCATATTGTTGAGACGATGAAAGAGATGCCGAAGCGAGCAGGTCTGAATATCGAATATCACGATGAGATACTTCGATATGATTCTGTCGAAGACATTCTTACGAACTATGCAAAGGCCTGCGATGAGGCAGAGGCAAAGATCCGGTCTGCATGGAACGATGGTATGCTCGAGAACACCGTCGAGATGTATGGCGACCAATGGATGCTTGGTCAGGTCCTCTTCACCCTGGTCACTCATCAGGCGCACCACCGGGCGCAAATGACGGTGCTGATGCGGTTGGTGGGATTGAAGGTTCCCGGAGTCTACGGACCTTCGAAAGAGGAGTGGGGCGCATTCGGTATGCCGGCGATGGAATGACCTTGATTCGGGTTGTATTCGATACCGCGATAAATTAGTGGATCGAATTTTTCTATCGAATTTGTGTCTTTGTGCTTTCGTGGCGGAGAACAATAAGTATTTTCAATGACTGTAACATTGTACAACAATACTACGGAATTTATGGCTCCTTCAAAAAAATGGTATCACCTCTCGCTGACGAAACAGATCTTTCTTGGACTGATCTTCGGCGTGTTCATCGGGTGGCTCGCTCCTGAGTTCTCGAAAGAGATCGCGTTCATCCGGACGATCTTCCTGAACCTCATCAAAGTGATCATCGCTCCGCTCATCTTCGGCAGCATCGTCGCCGGAATCGCCGGCGGCGGCTCCGCTAAGAAAGTAGGCCGCATCGGATGGAAATCGCTCCTCTATTTTGAAGTGGTCACGACACTTGCGCTGGCGGTCGGATTGATCGTTGTGAATATCACACAGCCCGGTTATGGCGTTGAGCTGAAGGGCGATATGGTGCAGATGGGGAAGATCGCCGAGAACCATCCGATGACGCTTACCGAGACACTCGTTCATGCATTTCCCTCGAATATCGTTGACTCGATGCTCCGCAATGATGTGCTGCAGATCGTCGTCTTTTCCGTGGTCTTCGCCTTTGCAGTCTCTGCGATGGGAAAGAAAGGAAGACCGATCCTCGAATTCGCCGAATCACTCTCCCAGGTGATGTTCAAATTCACCAGTTATGTGATGCTCATCGCTCCGTTCGGTATCGGCGCTGCAATGGCGGTGACCGTTGGGCATATGGGGATCGGTGTGCTGATCAATCTCGGCATGCTCGTCGGGACATTGTACATTGCACTGATCGTCTTTGTCGTCGCAGTCCTCGGAACGGTCGCTTACATCATTAAGCTGCCGATCAAACAATATTTCAAAGCGATCAAAGAACCGTTCACGCTCGCATTCGTCACCACGAGCAGTGAATCCGCCCTTCCGAAATTGATGGAGAATATGGAGCGCCTCGGTGTTCCCAAACGCATTGTCGGATTCGTTATTCCGACAGGGTACAGTTTCAATTTGGACGGCAGCACGTTGTATCTTGCTGTTGCATCCGTCTTCGTTGCGCAGGCATCTGAGACAGTCACCGGCATCCATTTCGGCTGGTATCAGCAGATCATGCTGATGGTGACGTTGATGATCACCTCCAAAGGGATCGCGGCTGTTCCGCGCGCATCGCTTGTTGTTCTGTTCGCCGCGCTGCATACATTCGGACTCCCGCCGGAAGGTGTCGCCGTGATCTTTGCGGTGGATGAATTGATGGATATGGCCCGGACTTCGGTGAATGTTCTCGGTAACGGACTCGCATGTGCGGTCGTTGCACGCTGGGAAGGTGAGTTCGATGATCACAAAGCGAAAGTGTTCGGCACTCCGGAAGAGGTCCGTCTCGAAACGGAAGAAGGAAATCTTGCATTCGCTCAGGATGCAAGTCACGGAGAGTAAGGACCTGCGCTGGAACATGCTGCTGTCTATATCATTCTTTTTGTCGCCGCATTGTTTGCGGGACTGATCGATTCCATCGCCGGCGGCGGCGGATTGATCGCACTTCCTGCGCTGCTGAGTATCGGTGTCCCGCCACAGGTTGCACTTGGGACGAATAAATTCCAAAGTATGTTCGGCGTGTTCACCGCTGCGCGGCATTACCGCGAACACGGCTTGGTGAAGTTCCGCGAAGAACGGTTAGGATTCATCATCACGTTCATCGGTGCGGGACTCGGTGCATGGACCGTGCAGCAGATCGATTCTCATATCCTCGGTTACATCATTCCTGTTTTTCTCCTGTTCATAGCCGTCTATACGATCTTTTCTCCATCGCTTGGGAAACATCAGACGGCATCGAAACTTTCCAAAGAACGATTCTTCATCATCTTCGGCAGTCTTCTGGGATTCTACGATGGATTCTTCGGTCCGGGAGTCGGTGCTTTCTGGGCGATCGCATTCATGTCCCTGCTGGGATACGAGATACGCAAAGCTACAGCGCATACGAAAGTGATGAACCTTTCCAGCAATATTATCTCGGTGATCGTGTTCTCTCTCGGCGGTTCGGTGATTTTCCTCTACGGCATCATCATGGCGGCGGGACAGATCATCGGTGCACGGATCGGTTCCGGTTTGGCAGTGAAGAAAGGGATCAGGATCATCCGTCCGCTCTATATTACGATCGTCCTTGCAACGATCGCCAAACTCTTGTACGATCGATTTATCTGATTAAGCTCTCAACACCAAAGAATTATTCTTGACATTCCGAACGAAGTGAGGAATCTGGATTCATGGAAAGATTTCTGATCCCGTTATTTCGAGAAGACAACGACCGAGAATGGTTTTGAACACGAGCAAAGACTTTTGCAGTGACCGGACTTTTACTTACCACTAAAATCCTCTATATTGAAGTTTACAAAAATTGGAGTGTACATGAGATCGTTCGTCGTGCTGGCACTGTTCAGCGCACAGTGGCTGTTCGGTTGGGGAAATGTCGGGCATAAATTGATCAATAAGAATGCGGTGATCCATCTGCCTTCATCTATGCAGAAATTGATCGATCATCGGGATTTCCTTGAGACCCATTCCACCGATGCCGATACCCGGAAGAATACCAGCGATACCGCCATGTTCTCCGAGCAATACCGCCATTATCTGGATGTGGACGAATATCCGGATTTCAAAAATCTTAACCGTAACTTCAGCACGCTCGTCACAACCTATACCTGGGCAAGAGTAAAAGGAAACGGCACGAATCCCTGGGCTATCGTTTGGGTAATGGATTCACTGACGGCTCAGTTGAAACGGGGTGATACAACGGCCGCGTATCAGTCCGCAGCCGATCTCGGACATTATGTCGGTGATCCTCATCAGCCGCTGCATGCCGCCAATAATTATGACGGTAAGCTGACGGGAAATACCGGGATCCATTCCCGTTATGAATCCACTCTGTTCGGTAAGTTCGCTGCGCAGATCGTTGTGAAGAAGGATTCTGTCCGATACATAAACGATGTGTATGGATTTGCGTTCGATTTCATCCTGAAGTCCAATGCGCTGGCGGATTCTATCTTCCATGCCGACAATGCAGGGAAAGCCGTTTCCGGCGGTACGTACACAGCACAATATTATGACACATTATGGAGCCGTCTCGGGGATATGACCAAAGCGCAGATCCAGTCCGCCACGATCGATCTTGCCAGCTTATGGTACACAGCGTGGGTCAATGCCGGACTTCTCGCAAAGCCGACCGGTGTAAGGAAGATGTCTTCAGGAAAATTGAAGTCATTCAATCTTGAGCAGAACTATCCGAATCCGTTCAATCCCAAAACGACCATCCGGTTCAATATCGCAGAGCGGACCAATGTGAAACTCGACATCCTTTCGATGGAAGGGAAACAGATCGTCTC
>JBMOHT010000039.1:0-25272 GCA_049317705.1 Bacteroidota bacterium
TATGACCTGAAAGGATTCGTCGAGAACCTTCCCGATGGTTCTGTCTACCTTGAAGTGGAAGGGAAGAGGGACTGGATCGAAGATCTTATCAAAGAATTACGTAAAGGCCCGGAATTGTCCCGCGTAGAAGATATTCATGTCGAATGGGAAAAACCGCATCATTTATTCATTAATTTTAAGATAAAAGCATAATGAGCAGAGTCGGATTTGGTTTTGACGTGCACAAATTGACCGCCGGCAGGAAATTGATCCTCGGCGGAGTCGAGATCCCTTTCGAGAAGGGACTTCTCGGTCATTCAGATGCGGATGTTCTCCTGCATGCTGTCTGTGATGCACTTTTGGGTGCGGCTTCATTGGGTGATATCGGTCAACATTTCCCCGATACGGACCAGCGGTATAAAGGGATATCGAGTCTTGAGTTACTCTCACATGTCGGGAACCTGCTTACTCAAAATGGATATACTGTCGGAAATATCGATTCCACCCTGGTCTTGGAACGGCCAAAGATCGCTCCCTATGTCGATTCGATGAGATCGAATATTGCCAAAGCACTCGGCATCACGTCCGGACAGGTTTCAGTTAAGGCAACGACCAATGAAGGAATGGGTTTTATTGGAGTGGGTGAAGGTGCTGTTGCATATGCGGTTACAACAATTGATTCATTAAAATAATCTCCCCTTGGAAGCGATAATACATTACTTACAGAACCTTAGTCCGCTGCTGGTCTATGCTGCGATCTTCCTGATCGCATATGTTGAGAATATCTTCCCGCCGTCCCCGAGCGATGTGATGATCGTTGCCGGCGGCTACCTTGTCGGGATAGGGAATATCGATTTTACGACAACCCTTTTGATCGCCACTCTCGGCAGCACGACCGGATTCATGACTATGTATAAGATCGGTGACTGGTTCGGACTTCGGATCATCGAGACCGGGAAGATAAAATTCCTTCCATTGGATTCTGTGCACAAAGTAGAGACCTGGTTCCGGAAATACGGTTACTGGCTGATCATCGCCAACAGATTCCTGTCGGGGACGAGAGCGGTTGTTGGATTCTTTGCCGGAATGGCAGAAGTGAAATTCATCCCGACGACGGTCCTTTGTTTTGTGAGTGCATTGATCTGGAATGCCATCCTGATCTATGCCGGTACATTGGTTGGAGAGAACTGGGAATCCATCGGAACCTATTTAACGACATACAGTCAAATCGTTACGGGATTGATAGTTATCGCAGTCATTGCAGGAATTTTCCTTTGGTATAAACGGAGGGAAAAGAAGAATGATTGAGTTCCTTTATGGGGTCGATGTATGGCTGTTTTTCTTCATCAATCATACACTGGCAAATCCTGTCTTCGATATTGTTTTGCCATTTTTGACAGACCTGAATAAGAACAAACCGGTTTTAGGACTTCTACTTGTTTGGATCGTATATGTTCTATGGAAGGGAGGAAGGACTGGCCGAGTGACCATCGGACTCCTGATCATCACAGTGGTGTTCAGTGACCAGTTCAACAGTTCGTTCCTTAAAGAGATCTTCGGACGTATCCGTCCCTGCCGAGCTTTGGAAGGAGTGAGGATGCTTGTTGATTGTGGAGGAGGACTCTCATTTCCATCATCCCATGCCGTGAATAATTTTGCTGCGGCAACCGTCATCAGTTCTTTCTATCCTAAACAGAAGGTCTATTGGTTCATCTTTGCCGGATTAATGGCGCTGTCACGTCCATACGTTGGAGTGCATTATCCTTCCGATGTTGTTGCAGGAGCATTGATCGGAATTGGAGTCGGCTCTGCTGTGGTATTCATTTGGAAAAAAGTGGATAGTAAACTGCATATTTTGGATCCTATCAAATAACATAACCTATTGTGAAATCATTCTTTAGCATATCTTCAGAAACCCGATTTCTTCTTATTCTTTCGATTTCAACTGCTGCTTTGTTGAGTCTTTCCTTTCCGCCGTTCCCGCTAGGAGTCTTAGCTTGTGTCGGATTTGTCCCTTTCTTGATCCTATCGGATTCGATCGAGCGGTTCGGTCGATATTTCAGATATTCATACCTCACTTTTTTTCTTTTCTCAATTTTTGCACTGTATTGGGTGGGCGGATTTACTCACGGAAAAGATCCATATCTCATGATCGCCGGAGCGGCTCTGTTCTTATGGGAACCGTTGGTACTGTCAATTCCGGCATTGGTCTATTTCTTCGTTAAAAAAAGTCTTCGTTCCAGATACGCCGTTCTGACATTTCCGTTTATCTGGATCACAATGGAATGGTTGTATGCGTTGGGTGAATTGGCTTTTCCCTGGTTAACCTTGGGAAATACTCAAACCTATCAGCTCGAAAAGATACAATTTGCCGACATTACCGGTGTCTATGGTCTCTCATTTTGGCTGTTGTGCATCAATATTCTCGTTTATTTCCTCGTTCGAGTCGTGCAATCAGGCGTAAAAGATAAAAAACGATATTATCTTGCCGCAGCTATCGTTGTGCTCTATCTTCTTCCAGATCTTTATAGACCATCGGAGAATAATTTTCACCATCCTGAGAATAAACAGGTGACGGTAGGAATTGTGCAGCCTAATATCGATCCCTGGAGCAAATGGGAAGGTGCAAATTCATTCTTAAGCAGATGGGCGCAATCCCAGCATTATCTTGAAGTTATCGGGAGTCATGTAAACAAAAATACCGATATTGTTGTGCTTCCGGAATCGGCTATCCTTCTGAATCTTCCGGCATACAACGAGCAAATGTCGGAATTCAAAAAAATGGTTGATAGTCTGAATGTTGCAGTTGTCTCCGGATATGTAAGGATTCAATACTATGAACCGGAAAATGCTCCTCCTACGAGCAGTGCCATTCGAGGGACAAGTATCCGATATGATTCATTCAATTCCATTATGTATGTTGAGCCGAAGAATAATGTGGTGCAAACGTACAGCAAAATGAGATTAGTGCCGTTCGCTGAACGGATTCCTTATGCAGACAAGGTTTCCTTCCTTATTGAACCTCTGCGGTGGGGAGTGGGAATCAGTAATTGGGGTTTGGCGAAGGACAGTACGGTATTTGTAAGCAAGTCCAACGGAACTAAATTCCTAGCGATGGTATGTTATGAATCGATCTTTCCTGAATTTGTTTCTCAATTTGTGGGTAAGGGTGCTGAATTTTTAATATTCACTACCAATGATAGTTGGTGGGGGAACACCTCGGGAGCGCGCCAGCATAACCAATATTCTATACTGAGAGCTGTGGAGAACAGACGCTGGGTGGTCCGCTGCGCGAATGGAGGTATCTCTTCATTTGTCGATCCGATGGGGAGAATGTTCGATCAGACCTCTATGTATACTGAAGCATATATTCAGCGGTCGATAGAACCTCTTCAGCAAAAAACATTTTACTCACAACACGGTGATTGGCTTGCTCGTATTTGTGCGAGTATTACCGCATTAATATTATTATTTTCAATCAGTTATCGTCTTTATAGAAAGTATTTATGAGCCAGCAATTTATCGACTTAAGAAGTGACACGGTAACTCGACCGACAAAAGCAATGCGCGAAGCTATGGCCTCTGCTGAGGTTGGAGATGATGTCTTCGGAGAAGATCCGACCGTCAATGAGTTGCAGGAGACGGTAGCAGCTCTGTTGGGGAAGGAAAATGCGCTATTCGTCCCTAGCGGATGCATGAGCAACCAATTGGCATTGAAAGCTCACACGAATGCCGGTGACGAAGTGATCATGGAGCAGGATGCTCATATGTTCAATTATGAGACCGCGGCTCCTGCCATTATGTCGTCAGTTCAGGTGAAGACCATTCCGGGTATTCTCGGTGTGTTCAAAGCGGAAGACCTTCCGCCGCATATCCGTCCCGATCAGTATTACATGCCGAAGACCAAAGTGATCTGTGTTGAGAACACTCACAACAGAGCGGGTGGAGTGGTCTTTCCGCTGGATGAGATCAAGAAACTCTCTGCGTTCTGCAAAGAGAAGGGAATCATTTTTCATTTGGACGGTGCCCGGTTGTGGAACGCATCCGTTGCGACGGGGATTCCGGTAAAGGAATGGGCTCAGTATTTTGATTCAGTCTCTGTCTGCTTCTCAAAAGGATTGGGAGCACCGGTCGGATCAGCGATCTGCGGAACAAAAGAGTTTGTCACCAAGACGCACAAGTGGAGAAAAGTATTCGGCGGCGGAATGCGGCAGTCGGGGATCATCGCAGCCGGCGCACTCTATGCCGTGAAGAATAATATCGAGCGGCTGAAAGAGGATCATGAGAAAGCACAATATTTTGCTCAGCAGCTCTCAACGATTCGGTCATTCGATGTGGACCTGGAAAGTGTTCAAACTAACATTGTCCTTGCCGATGTTCAACGGACAGGAAAGAATCCGAACGAAGTGATCGCTGCGATGAAAGAGCATGGCGTGCTCATCTCGGGAGGGACATTCACAAAATTCCGCGCGCTGATGCATCTCGATGTTACGATGGACCAGGTAAAATATGCGGCAGAAAAATTCAAACAGGTGTTCAATTAATGGAACGTCTCTTAGATCTCAGCAAATTCAGGCATTCGCATTCTGTGACGGTCCGGAATTACGAGATCGACTGGCAAGGGATCGTCCATAACGGAAATTATCTTCTCTATTTTGAGATCGCGCGCGTAGAATATTTCAAAGCGATCGGAATGAAAGTGGATGAACGCTCTATCACCGGGTCCACACGGATCGTTATCGTGCGAAATGAATTGGATCATTTTGCATCCGCGACATTCGATGATACATTGAATATCTATACCCGTGTTACAGCTGTAAAAAATTCAAGTATTCTCTGCGAAGCAGTAATGATGCACGCACAGAAAAATATCCCGGTTGCTAAGAATGTTGCCGTCATGGTGTGGACGGATCCACTGACAAGAGATTCATCTCCCGTTCCAAACGATGTACGAAGATCGATCGATGCATATGAGTCAGGAGCGGCCGAAATCCACTGGCCGGTGATCGAGGTCTAATAATTTTATTTCATGCCACGGAGATCACAGAGAAGTTCCCAAGGAATAATCTCTCTGATTTTTGTGGCATTGTTTTTATAAAAGTGTATATTTAGTCATGATATCGTTCGATGAATTTAAACAATTATGTTCTCACGGCAACGTCATCCCGTTGTTCGATGAGGTCCTTGCGGATACTGAAACACCCGTTTCGGTCTATCTGAAAATACGTGATGAAAGTCCGTATTCATTCCTGCTGGAGAGTATCGAAGGGGGAGAGAAGATCGGCCGGTATTCGTTCATCGGCTTCAATCCGTTCAGTAACTTTGTCATCCGCGGAAAACAATTCGAGATCCAATCCAGACATCCTGATGTGACCGTCCTCCCGAATCTTGTCCGCGGTATCACCGATCCCATCGAAGCGCTGAAGAAGATCTTTTCCCATTATAAAACAGCACATGTCGCAGGACTTCCGCGGCTTGCCAGCGGTGCCATCGGTTATTTTGGATATGAAACTATTCAGCTGTTGGAGAATATCCCATCAGCGAAGATCGACGAATTGAAGCTGGATGATTCACTGCTCATGTTCCTCGATACATTGTTCGTATTCGATAATGTGAAACGGAAACTTCTGCTTGTCTCCAATGCCTATGTTCCGGAAGGTTCTGACGAGCAATATCTGAAGTCAGAATACGAAAAAGCTGCATCTGAAATTGAAAAGATGAAGCAAATGCTGCTGAAGGTCATTCCGTTGACCGGCGGAAAAAATATTGTCGGCGAACTGGAACAATCAATCACCAAAGCGCAGTATGAGAAGATGGTAGAACGTTCCATCGGTTACATCATCGAAGGGGATATTTTCCAGGTGCTGCCGTCCCACCGTATGAAACGACAATACGACGGTGATCCGTTTGCAGTGTATCGAATGCTGCGGGTGATCAATCCTTCGCCGTATATGTATTATTTTTCGCTCAATGGATTGAATATCGCAGGCTCATCTCCGGAATTGCTCGTACGTGTTGAAGATGGTTATGTCGAGACACGTCCGATCGCAGGAACGCGTAAACGCGGTAAGACAACAACAGAGGATGATGCGCTGGCGAACGATCTTATCAACGATCCGAAAGAACTTGCTGAGCATCTGATGCTGATCGATCTCGGCAGGAATGATATCGGACGCATCAGCGAATTCGGCAAAGTGGATGTGACTGAGTATATGGTGATCGAACGGTATTCGCATGTGATGCATATCGTTTCGAATGTGAAAGGGAAACTGCGCAGCGATCTCTCTGCCATCGATGCATTCTTCAGTTGCTTCCCGGCAGGAACGCTTTCCGGCGCACCGAAGATCCGTGCGATGGAGATCATTGCGGAGATGGAACCGGTGAAGCGTGCTATTTACGGCGGTGCGATCGGATATCTGGATTTCTCAGGCAATCTGGATTCGTGCATTGCTATTCGCACGACGGTGATCAAGGACGGTTATGCATATTTCCAGGCAGGTGCCGGAATTGTGTATGACTCTGTCCCGTCAAAGGAATATCAGGAGACACTGGACAAGATGTCCGCGGTGATCCGTGCAGTTGAAGCTGCGGCAACAATGTGAGTGGTGAAATCTTATGATCCTTATAATCGACAATTATGATTCCTTCACGTACAATCTCGTCCAGTATTTCGGCGAGATGAACGCAGTTGTTTCTGTCATCAGGAATGATAAGATCAATCTGGAAGGCATCCGCGCAATGGCTCTGGAAGGAATCGTGATCTCTCCTGGTCCCTGCACACCGAAAGAAGCGGGTGTCTCAGTTCCGCTCATCAAAGAATTTTACAAAGAGATCCCGATCCTTGGTGTCTGTCTCGGTCATCAATCCATCGGTGAAGCGTTCGGCGGTGATGTCGTGAAAGCACCAAGTGTTGTGCATGGAAAGACCTCGCGTGTGCTCCATGAAGGGAAAGGAATATTCAAAGATATTCCGAACGATTTTCTCGCGGCACGGTATCATTCTCTTGTGATCGCACCCGGAACAATGCCCGAGGTTTTAGAAGTGACCGCCCAAACTGCGGACGGCGTTGTGATGGGAGTTCAACACAGACAATATCCTGTATTCGGAGTTCAATTCCATCCCGAATCGATCGCTACGGAACATGGAAAGATCCTGCTCCGCAATTTCATCTCAAAAAATTACCTCCGCTGATGGATAAGACACAGATCTCCGACATCCTTGACGAAGTAGGAACGCTGCTGGAATTGAAAGGGGAGAATCCTTTCAAGAGCAGAGCTTTTCATAATGCCGCACGCATCCTTTCGGGCGTTACGGAAGATCTTAAAGTGCTGGTGGACTCCGGCGAAATACGCAAGATCAAAGGGATCGGTGAAAGTACTGCAAAGATCATCTCCGACCTTGTTAATACCGGTAAGAGTCCTGATCACGAGAGTTTGAAGAAAGGATTCCCGCCCGGCATCTTCGATATGATGAAGATCCAGGGTATGGGACCTAAGAAAGTTGCCGTCCTGTATAAAAAGCTGAAGATCTCATCGATCGACCTGCTTGAAAAAGCCGCCAAAGAAGGAAAGCTTGAGAAACTGGAAGGATTCGGAAAGAAGACCGAGGAGAATATCCTTTTAGGAATTGAACAGGTTCGAAAGCACTCTTCAAAATTCCACATCAATGTAGCAGAACGATCCGCTCAGGAGATCTTTTCTGCGGTCAAAGGTCACAAAGGGGTCATCAGATCGGAGATCGCCGGAAGCCTCCGGCGCCGCAAAGAGACCATCGGTGATATCGATATCGTTCTCAGTGCAAAGAAAAGCGATACTCAGGCCATCATGAAGCTCTTCACATCCCATAAGAGCGTCGAACGTATTACAGGAGAAGGAGAGACCAAAGCGAGCGTTGTTCTCGATTCAGGCATCAATTGCGACCTTAGGGTCGTAGATGATAAGGAATTCCCCTTCGCATTGAATTATTTCACCGGAAGTAAGGAACATAATGTCAGAATCCGGTCCTTAGCAAGAGATATTGGCTGGAGTTTGAACGAATACGGATTTAAATCCCTGGAAGATGAAGAAAAAGGAAGAAAATCCAAAAAGATCATCAAATGTCTCACGGAAGAGGACATTTATAAAGCGGTGGGATTAGAATTTGTTCCGCCTGAATTGCGTGAGGACCTAGGAGAAATTGAAGCAGCTCAAAACGGTTCACTGCCCGTATTGGTCACGTATGAGGATATCCGCGGTACATTTCACTGCCATACCAATTACAGCGACGGACAGAATACGCTCGAAGAGATGGCGGACGGTGCTAAAAAACTCGGGTGGGCATATCTCGGCATTGCAGATCACAGCAAAGTAGCCGCATATGCGAACGGACTCTCCGAAGAACGGGTAAAGAAACAGCACAAAGAGATCGATGCGTATAACGCGAAGAGCAAAGGATTCCGGCTGTTCAAAGGGAGCGAAGTAGATATTTTACCGAACGGCGATATGGACTTTAGTGACAAGGTGTTAGCATCATTTGATTACGTTGTAGCATCGGTCCATAGCAGCTTCAAGATGACCGAGGCGGATATGACGAAGCGGATCATGAAAGCTCTCAAGAACAAGCATGTGACGATGCTGGGTCATTTGACAGGACGATTACTGCTTGAGCGTGACGGATATCCTCTGAATAAGACAGAGATCATCAATGCAGCGGCCGACCTGGGAAAGATCATAGAGATCAATGCGCATCCGCTGAGGCTGGACCTGGACTGGAGAATGGTCAAATATGCTATCAGCAAGGATGTTCTGATATCCATTAATCCGGATTCGCATGTTGTATCAGGATTGACCGATGTTCGGTACGGAGTAGGTATTGCACGGAAGGGGTGGTGCGAAAAGAAAAATATTCTGAACACTCGGAACGTTAAGCAGGTTGAATCATATTTCAAGAAGTGACCGGGTCAATTTAGAGGGATAAGTCAACTTAACATAATCTATATTATATCTATTACGCGAATGCAAAGTAATAAGTAAACAGCCTATTTCTGATATTCAAATTCACCGTTGAATGTATTCACCGCGTTGCCTGTTAACGTCACTTCTGAAAAACTTTCTCCATTCGATCTGAATCCGATCTCAAGAAATTCTCCGCTCTGCACTTTTACTTTTATAGGACTTGTCATTCCATATTTTAATGAACTCAGCAATGCACTCGCTACCGAACCAGTCCCGCATGCTAAAGTTTCGTCCTCAACTCCTCGTTCGTAAGTTCTTATCTGGATCGATTTAGCATCAATCCTTGCAACGAAATTCGCGTTGACTCCTAATGGCTTGTAGACGTCATTATATCGGACCGCCCGACCAATTCTGAATACTTCGGCTGACGCCAAATGACCCAGTCCGTTATTGTCGTCCAAAAAGATCACTGAATGATCGGTCCCTGTATTCAGATAACTCGCTATCAGGTGTTCTCCATTAATGTTCAGCTGCTGATCCTTACGATAACCATGTGGAGTTTTCATTGTCAGCGTATATCTTGTTGCATTGAGGTGTTCAACGGTATAGATATGTCCAAATCCTTCAAATATAAATACTGAAGTTGAGACAATTCCATTGTCATATGCAAATTTAGCGATACAACGGCCGCCATTACCGCACATACCGGCGTTAGAACCGTCTGCATTGTAATATTTCATTGCAAATGCTGAGGATTCATGGTTTTCTACGAGTAATAATCCGTCGGCACCGATCCCGAGACGTCTGTTACAGACTGTAACGGCAAAATTCGCTGCATCGTTGATGATGCCACTGCGGTTGTCGACAACAACAAAGTCATTGCCGGCTCCGCTCATTTTTGTGAATGGAATTCTCATGGGATATCCTCTAAATGAACTTGCCAAGTCATTATAACTTGGCAAGTTACATCGTCTTACTTATTGTGGAGGTGCGGGGATTCGAACCCCGGTCCGAAGTAGAAACCAATAGACCGTCTACATACATAGTTCAGTTTTTTATCTTGATTCCGGACTCATGACTGAACTCATAACATCCGGACTGCAGCCAAGGGTTTAGATCTCACCAATGTTACCCTGACGGAACATCAGCTATCCTGACTGAGTCGACGCCGTTACAGAACCATCAGGAGAGCTCTGTATTGGCGCTCGTGGCTAATTAAGCGGCGAGTGCGTAACCGTAGTTATCTGCATTTATTGTTTTGCCCTGAGATTTACGTGCGTAAAGGCGTGCACGGTATGCAAATCCATCCATTCCCGACCCCGTCGAAGCCAAAACACCCCCATTGGATCACTTCTGGACTACTACAATTTACAAATCAGAATTGAGAGTATCAATGAATTGTCTGATTGTTTCTATACGGTCAATTTCCTGCTTCTTTTCGAGCGTAAGGATGATATTCCTCAGCATTCGCTCCAAAATCTGCTTATTTGAGACCGGTTGAAGGTATTCCTCTGAAAAATTAAAGCCGAGATTATTCACGATCGCTTCACAATCCGCCCGCGAAAGGATCTTTCCGCCGTTGAACGGATCGAAGAACACTTGAGTGCCGCTGAAGGAGAACCTGAGGATAAAATGTCCCGGTAATCCAATTCCGCGTAATGGAAGATCGATCCGTTGACCGACGAGCAGATACACGATGCTGAGAGTGATAGGAATACCGATCTTCGTATCCAGCACGCGGTTGATATAATGATTCTCTTCGCTGTAGAACTCTTCTTTATTCCCTTCAAATTTCTTTTCTTCCGTAAAGAACGAGATCAACCGCCGCAGCATCTCTTCTTCATCGGCCACGGCACTCAACTCATCCTTCAATTCAGATGCGTAGTGGTTCAACTGATCCACATACAGCTTCGTGTCAAGATCAAGATACCGCTGACGCGCTATCAAAAAGACAGCATCTTCCAGAAGGATATTCCCCTCCTGATCTCTCTTCAATTTCCGTAAATGCTCTTTGAACGATGCGCGGATAAGTATTTCCCGGATCTCACTCAGCCGTTTATCCGCCAGGGTCGACTTCTCATCAACGAACGGTAGATAGGTCAGCACCTGTTCCTTATAACTTAGCAGCCGCTCCCGCGCAGCATTGAAGACCGTCTCATCCTCATCATCGATCAAGGTAATGAGTGAACGAACTTCACTTATCTCTTTCTCTGTCAATGCGTTCACCTGAATTCTGAATAATTTTTCAAGACATCTTTCTTTAAGATAGCGAATGCTTCTTTCGGTGTATCGGCGAATGAGAACAGTTCCATGTCTTCGGGACTGACCATTCCGTATTTGACCAATGCCTTGAAGTCGATGATCTTATTCCAGAAGTTCTTTCCGTATAGGATCACCGTCATTTTTTTGCCGACCTTTTTGGTCTGCAGTAATGTCAATAACTCAAAGAATTCGTCCAAAGTTCCGAACCCGCCGGGAAATGCCACCAATGCTTTTCCGAGGAACATGAACCAAAACTTCCTCATAAAGAAATAGTGGAATTCCATATTGAACTTGGGTGTAATGAACTGGTTCGGGAATTGTTCGAACGGCAGACTGATGTTCAGTCCGATGGACTCCCCTTTTGCAAGTTTAGCACCCTTATTGGCTGCTTCCATGATACCCGGACCGCCGCCGGAGCAGACCAATAGTCGATTCTTCGTCTTCAGCTTTGTGGACCACGCTGTGATCAAGCGTGAAAGTTCGGTGGCATCCTCATAATACCGGGACATTTCCACGGCGACTTCTGCCTGCAGCAACTGTTCATGATATTTCTTGGAATGAAGGTTCTTCTTGTTCCCTTTTTTTGCCAGTTCACGGAGATGCTTGATGGTCTCACTTCGAGGTTTGATCCTCGCCGATCCGAAGAATACGATCGTATCCTTCACATTATAATAATTGAACCGGCTAAGCGGTTCCAAAAATTCTGAAAGGATCCTAAGCGGACGCGCATCTCTGCTGGCCAGAAATCCGGGATTTTTGTACGCCTTCGGAGCTTTTAGTAGTTTCATTTGCTTCATACGAGTATTCTTTCTGCAATATTGTTGATCAATTCCTCAAGGAATCGTTTATCGGTCTCATCAAAGCTGTTAAAGGAATGGCTGTCCACATCCAGCACACCAATGATGGTATCCTTTATAAGTATCGGCACAACGATCTCGGATTTGGAGTCGCCGTCACAAAAAATATGACCCGGAAACTGATTCACGTCCGGAACGATGATGGTCTCCCGTTCTTTGAATGACGTTCCGCAGACCCCTTTACCGATAGCGATACGCGTACAGGCGATCTTTCCTTGAAATGGTCCTAGCACAAGCTCATTTTTGGCATGATCAAGCAAATAAAACCCGACCCAAGAGTAATATTCGAAGGTCTGCTTCAATGCTGCAACGGTATTCGCCATATTGGCGATGGGATTGGACTCATCGCCGACGACGGAATAGATCTGCGGAAGCAGTTGTTGATACAGCTCTTCTTTTGTTGATGCCGAGGTCTTAATCTCTTCCATTATCACTTATTGTTTTCTGAAAACTTTATCGACGTGGATCAAAAAATCGTTTCCTTTTACATTCAAGGTTGTGCCGCTAACTGCAGATTGTACACGCAGTAATGCTAATCCTATTGAACGTGTTTCTTGGTGAAAAACACTCGTTATTTTGCCGACATCAACACCTGACTGATCCGTTATGATCTGTTGTTCATCCAGTTTTTGATGGGATGAGATCAGGACCAATACTCTTTGGATCTTGTTATATGTATCAAGCCGGGCGATCACTTCCTGCCCAATATAGCATCCTTTTGTAAAGCTGATCCAATTCCAAAGATTCAATTCCAATGGATTATAATCCTGGACCATTTCGTGACGTGAAGCCGGAATTCCGTTCTCAATTCTCCAACATTCATACAGCCGAGAATCTTCGTGCAGTTTATCGATTGTTGATTCATGCAATTCAAATGATACCGGAATGCCGAAAAATTGTGTCCGATACAATGGAGCGTTAGAATCGGAATGAATCGTGATTGTAAAGCGGTCACTGACATTATTCAGCTGAATATCTTCCATAATGATATACTTGTTCAGCCAAGCCATCACTTCAACAGCCATTCCCTTACTAAGAACAAGCAAAATAGTGTTGTTTCTATTGATTACCCATGCTGTGTCAATGATTCTTCCTTTATCCGACACCAGCAACGTATGCTGAATAGTTCCATCCGGAAGAGTCGAAAGATCATTGGATGTGATACGATGCAGGAATTCCAACGACTCAGGACCAACCATTTCAACAACGTCGAACGGGATATTCAGTTGTGTCCACGGCAATGAATGTACATCTATGTCGTTCGAAATGAGCATTAATTTTTTTGAACCTTTTCCTGTATTGCATTGAAATACAGTGTGTTAGCTCTATTCATTTCAACAATTTTTTCGCCATTTACGTTCGCTTCATTCTTCTCAGTAACAGTCCCGAGGACTGATACGGGGACATTGAATTTAGTACATACAGTTTTAACCTGTTCGGTCGAATTGGAGTCGATGGATAGAATGATGCGCGACTGATCTTCGCCAAAGAGGAGTTTATACAAAGGAATACCGGCAACATCAAGGTTAATATCGAAACCGAACTGTTTTGGACCAACAATACCGCTTTCAATAAGTGTAACGATCAATCCGCCGTCCGAAACATCGTGTGCAGACTTGACAAGTCCTTTTTGGATCAATTCCAACGCACATTCCTGAAGTCGGACCTCAAAAGCGAGATCGAAATGCGGTGCATCTCCTGCGGTAACGCCGTATTCACGCACGAGAAATTCACTTCCCGAAACATCGCCTCGGTTCGTCCCAAGGAGAATGATCGAATCACCGGCGTTCTTGAAAAATGCAGTCGTGACGTGCTTTTCATTCTCTACCAATCCGAGCATTCCGATGACGGGCGTCGGGAAGACGGCGGCTTGTGCGCTTTCGTTGTAGAAACTGACATTTCCGCCGGTTACAGGTGTATCGAACGCAATACACGCTTCACCGATACCTGCAATGGCTTCTTTGAACTGCCAGTATACTTCCGGTTTGTAGGGATTGCCGAAATTGAGGCAGTTCGTGATAGCGATCGGTTTGCCTCCTGTGCAGACAACATTACGTCCTGATTCTGCGACAGCGATCATCGCCCCTTTTTTCGGATTCAGATAGACGTAACGACTGTTGCAGTCCGTCTTGGTCGCCAAAAGTTTTTCCGATTTCTTAATTCGGACGACAGCTGCATCAGATCCGGGAAGGGTTACGGTATTCGTTCTTACCATTGAATCGTATTGCTCATACACCCAGCGCTTGCTGGCGATATTCGGGGATTGAAGCAGATTCTCAATTGATGCGGTCAGATTCTTTGGCGCAGCGAGTGAGTTGAGATCAAAGTTCCGGGTTTCGGCGAAATAGGACGGTTCTTTTGATTCACGAATATACACCGGAGCTCCTCCGCCGAGGACGCAGGTCTCAGCCGGGACTTCCGCTTTCAGTTCGCCGTGATGGAAGATGCGGACCATACCGTCTTCGGTCACTTTGCCGATCGTAACGCAATGCAGGTCCCATTTCTTAAAAATATCGATGATCGCCTGTTCATTAGCGGGTGTTGCAACGATAAGCATTCGTTCCTGTGACTCGCTGAGCATGATCTCATACGCAGTCATCTTCGTTTCGCGTGTCGGCACGAGATCCAAATTGATCTCCATGCCGCTGTTCCCTTTAGCACTCATCTCCGTTGATGAACATGTGATCCCTGCAGCGCCCATATCCTGAATGCCGACAACGAGTCCAGCATGGATCACTTCAAGAGTAGCTTCGAGCAATAATTTTTCCGTGAACGGGTCCCCTACCTGGACGGAAGGACGTTTCGCTTCGGATGCTTCGGAGATCTCCTCCGAAGCGAACGTTGCACCGTGAATTCCGTCCCTGCCTGTGGCAGAACCGACGATCATCACAACATTCCCTTTTCCTTTTGCAATGGCGGAAGCAACATGACCATGTTCAACGATACCGACGGACATAGCGTTCACTAAAGGGTTCGTTTGATAACAGGGATCAAAGAAGACCTCACCGGCGATAGTCGGAACGCCGAAACTGTTACCGTAATCGCCGATCCCTTTCACCACACCTTTGAGCAGATGTTTCGTCTGTTTGTCATTGATATCGCCGAAGCGCAATGAATTCAGCGCCGCAATCGGCCGAGCACCCATGGTGAAGATATCCCGCATGATGCCGCCGACACCCGTCGCAGCACCCTGATATGGTTCAACTGCGGAAGGATGATTATGGCTTTCGATCTTGAAAGCGACCGCAATACCGCCGCCGATATCCACCAGACCGGCATTCTCTTCGCCGGCACCGACGAGCAGACGTTTGCCGGACCTGGGAAGGGTCTTCAATTGAGCGATGGAATTCTTATAGCTGCAATGCTCGCTCCACATGACGGAATAGATCCCGATCTCGGTATAGGTCGGTGTTCGTCCGAGAATGGTGAGGACCTTCTGATATTCCTCTTCTGTTAATCCATGCTTCAGTGCAACTTCTTTTGTTACAATCGGTTCAGTAGTTGATTTCATGTTCACTCTATGGTAAATAGGTTATCGTTTTTTTCTACAGTTTGTTTTTCTTTGACGAATATTTTTTTCAGGATCCCGGCTTTGAGAGCCTTGATCTCATTCTCCATTTTCATTGCTTCAACGATCAGAATACCGTCGCCTGGTGAGACGGTCATTCCTTCCTGCTTCAAGATTTTGGTGATCATACCGGGCATCGGGGCCCGGAGTGTTACTGTCTGTGTTGTTGTTCCGGAATCTTTTAAAAGTTTCTTCGAGAGTTTTTCCCGGAATGTCTCGCGTTCGATCGGAAATTGGAAGTTATTGACCGTTGCCGTCGATCCAGTATCGCCTCCAGTCAGAAAAAGGTGATATGAATTTCCATTTACGATAACACTGTATTCACCCAATGAGATCAACGTAACATCTGCTTTGATAGTATTTCCTTCGGGATCCGTCAATATTTCCCGGACCTCGTCAAAGGAATACACATACTCACCGATATTGATCGTGGTGTTACTCATTCGAGTGTTGCTGCTTCCATTTGGAAACTGTTGATAGATCTGTTTGAGATTTTTTAATGCTTCCATTCAACTTCTTGCCGGATGAAATGAATGCAGAAGCGATCGCGTCACTTTCCGTCCTGGACAGCTTCGCTTCCGGAACAAGGTAATGCTTTGCGACAAAATTGATGTCATATGATCCGTTGATGAATTCGGGATGATACATCACCAATTCACAGAACGGAATTGTTGTCTTCACACCATTGATCTTATATTCACGGAGCGCGCGTTTCATTTTCTCGACCGCTTCCCCCCGGTCTCTTGCATGCACGATCAATTTAGCGATCATCGGATCATAATACATAGTGATCTCAGAGCCAACACGCACGCCGGAATCATTCCTCACGCCCGGACCTTCACTCGGCTGATAATGTGTTATGGTCCCGGTGGATGGAAGGAAGTTGTTATCATATTCTTCAGCGTAGATTCGGCATTCTATGGCATGTCCATGGATCTTCACGTCGGATTGGGTGAATGAAAGTTCCTCACCTTGTGCGATGCGTATCTGTTCCTTGATGATGTCGAGTCCATAGACCATCTCCGTTATCGGATGTTCGACCTGGACTCTCGTGTTCACTTCCAAAAAGTAGAAATTCTTATCGGCATCGAGCAGGAATTCCATAGTTCCCGCATTTACGTAACCGGCTGTCTTTGCGATCTCAACGGCGGTCTTTCCCATTCTGTCCCGCAACTCTGCTGTCAGGGCCATGCTGGGGCATTCTTCGACCACTTTTTGATGCCGCCGCTGAACTGAACATTCCCGTTCACCAAGATGGATCACATTGCCATGAGTGTCCGCAAGAATTTGGATCTCGATGTGTTTAGGATTAACAATATATTTCTCGATATACACCCTGTCATCCGAGAATGCTTTCGATGCTTCATTCTTCGCCCGCTCAATGGCATTTTCTAACTCATCGGCAGAATCAACTCGACGCATTCCTTTTCCACCGCCGCCGCCTGCAGCTTTGATCAGTACGGGAAATCCAATAGATGAAGCAACCTTCAATGCTTCATCTAAGTTGTTGATTGGCTTCGTAGTTCCGGGGACGATCGGAATGTTTTTCTTTGATAACAGATCACGCGCCGATGTTTTGCTTCCGAGCAGTTCGATTGTTTCAGACCGTGGTCCGATAAAAATGAATCCTGCATCGGTAACGGACTTTGCGAAAAATTCCTTTTCAGAGAGGAAGCCGTATCCCGGGTGAACTGCATCAACGTTTGCGAGTTTAGCGATTTCGAGGATCTTTGGAACATCCAGATAGGATTCGGTTGATGTTACACCATGCAGCGGATATGCCTCATCGCAAAGCAGCACATGCGGCGCTGTCCTGTCCGGATCAGAATAAACGGCAACCGTGCGGATACCCATCTCCTTTGCGGAGCGGTGGATCCGTACTGCGATCTCGCCTCGATTGGCGATCAATATTTTACTGATCTTTTGCATTGGTTATGCCACTTCTACGATCGTGACTCCGGCGCCCCCTTCGTGACGCTCACCGAACCGATGATTCTTCACACGAGGATCGTGTTGAAGGAATTCCTGGATCCTTTTTCTGAGTGCGCCGGTTCCATGTCCATGGATGATATCGATCCTGTGAAGTCCCGTTAATGTCGCATCATCCAAAAATTTATCGACGATCTCGACAGCTTCATCACCATATAATCCGCGAAGATCCACTTCAGTTGAAACCGTTCTATCCGTTGAAAATGAAGAAGTTGAATCGATCCGTCTTGCCTCTTTCTTCGAAACAGATTTGATGTTGGAGAGATTGACTTTCGCTTTAATGGAATTGAATGCGACCTGAAGGTTGCCGTTCTTATCCGGCAGGGTCAACACAGTACCGGTCTGTCCACCCGAAATGAGAACAACTGAATCGTTCAGTTTAATGTCGAATGCTGCTTTTGCTTCGGATGTGATGGTATCGGAAATCTCTTTTTCCAGCAGAGTGATCTCTTCCTCGAGTTTTGCGAGCTGATTCTTCCCTTCGCGGACCACATCTTTCTTTGCCTGCTGCGATTTTATCTCGCGGACCGTGTTCTCAACTTTCGATGATGCCTGATCGATAATGGAACGGGCTTCTTCGATCGCTTTCCGTTTTACTTCACGGACATCCTTGTTCAATTGGAGTAACTTCGCTTCATAGGATTCCGATAACTCTTTGTATCTCTTGTTCTCCGAGTCCGCCAATGAAAGCTTTTGCTCCAATAGTTGTGACCGGTTTTCGAGATCAAGAATTAACTGTTCAAGTTTTGCTTTCTGTTCTCCAAGCAATCCCCGTGCTTGTTCGATGATCGATTCAATGACACCCAGTCTCTGTGCGATCTCCAGAGCATAGCTTGAACCGGGAACACCGATCTTGAAACGATAGGTCGGGATCAGTGTTTCCTGATCGAACTCCATCGCACCATTTTCCATTCTGCTTGCGTTATGGACGAATGCTTTGAGGGCTGCCTGATGTGACGTTGCAACGGTCAAGGCACCGTTCTTATTCAAATATTCAATTACCGCCGCGGCGATGGCTCCCCCTTCGGTCGGATCGGTGTTCGATCCGATCTCGTCGATCAGGACAAGAGAGTCAGCGTCCGCATTTTCGGTGATGCGCTTTATCTGAAGGACCTGTGAACTATACGTGCTTAAGTCATTCTCAATGGATTGGTTATCGCCGATAAGGACGAAGATCTTTTTGAAGATGGGAAATTCGGAATCAGGTGAAACCGGCAAGTGAATCCCGGATTGGACCAAAAGTGAAAGAATACCGATGGATTTCAATGCAACGGTCTTGCCGCCTGCATTCGGGCCGGTGATCAGGAGCGTTGTGAACCGGCTGCCGAGTTCGATATCCAACGGCACGATCTCTTCCCGCCGATGCTTCAGCAACAGGATCGGATGATAACCCTGTCGAATCACTAAAGAGCCATTATCTTTTAAGAGAGGTTTATTTCCTTTTATCTCAATAGAGTAGCGTGCTTTAGCATAACATAAATCTATGGCAATCAATATGCGCAGAGTTTCACGGATATCCCCTGCAACCATCCTAACCTGAGCTGTAAGAGCACGAAGGATGCGTTCTACTTCTCTCTGTTCTTTGAAGAAGAGTTCCGTGATCTCATTATTGAGCGTCAGTGTTTCCGATGGTTCAATGAATACAGTTTGGCCGGTTGCGGAAGCACTATGGATGAAACCGGGGAATTTATTCTTCAGTTCCGACTTGATAGGTATGACCATGCGGCCGTCTCTAGTCGTGACGATCTCATCACGGACCATTCCCTGTTCGGCAGTTGCACGGAGTATTTTTTCGAGTGCTCGGCGGATAGAGCTTTGTTTGTCCGTTATGGATTGCCGTATCGAGCGG
This sequence comes from Bacteroidota bacterium, assembly GCA_049317705.1. Lineage (GTDB taxonomy): Bacteria > Bacteroidota > Ignavibacteria > UBA10030 > UBA8401 > UBA8401. The sequence goes on from JBMOHT010000039.1 coordinate 19,438, forward strand.
AGTTCTCTGCTTGCCGTATCCTTTACTTCACCATTCTCATCAATGGCTTGATTGATATTGAATTCAATCTCCTTAAAGATTGTAATCAAAGCACTTAGCGAGTTCAGTTCGCTCAATTGCTCGCGGCGTTTTTCAATGAATGAACGAATATTCCTGCCGGTCTGCAGCGTGGCGGAAATGTTCAGAAGCTCTTTGGATGAGAGGACGTTATTTTCGATCTCTGCTTGTTGGAGAGCGTATCGAATATCTTTGATGCCGTCAATCGGAAAGGCGCCCTCCCCTTCAAGGATGGACTTCATTTCAGAGACACGGTTATGCTCCAAGGAGATGGCTTCAAGATCTGAGACAGGAGCGATGGATTCAGCGGCCTCTTTACCGGGATCGGAAGAGGCGAAGAACTGTATTCGGCGGAGTATTTTGGGAAGATCTAATCTGTCGGCGGCAGCGTCGAACTGACTCATACGTCGTTATTTTGTCTCCAGCTTCTTCTTCTGTTCGGCGATGGAATTCACAATCTGGTAGTAGAAATCTTCGGATTCAGGCAGGAACGTATTTACCTGATCGAAAACCATCGGAGCAAAATTCTTGACCGGCTTATACGCCTCGGATCTGTTCTTTGTATCAGCAGAAGGCATATCAAGGTAAATGCTGAGCACGATCAGTGTGATGCTGATCGCCAATGCTCCTTCAAATAAACCAAGGACAAGTCCGAGAATGTTGTTCCACAACGCTTCAGACATTTCCTTGAATATGACCCTGTAAAGGACGGACTGAATGAATGTGATCGCAACAACGATAAGAACAAACGAAAGGAAGAATCCCGTGCTGTTGGATAATCCCATATCCGCAAAGACCATTTGATGCACATCGGCTGAGAACTTGGTTGCCAATACCAGCGCACCGATCAGGCAGGCGATGCCGATAATTTTTTTGAGAAACCCGCTGCGGTATCCTGAGATCATGAAAATGATCAATACCATTCCGATCACAACGTCGATAAATGCCATAGTTATGCTATTTTAAGTTTAACAATTTCGTTGATTGTTTTACCGTCAAGCTTGCCTTTTAATTCTTTCATCACGAGCGGCATCACTTTGCTCAATTCTTTGGTCCCGGCATCAGCGATGATCTTCACGATCACTGCTTCCGCATCTTCCTTGCTCATTTGTTTCGGCAGATATTCCTGAACGATAGCGATCTCTGCTGCTTCTTTATCAGCGAGGTCCTTTCTGTTCGCTTTTTCATACATGTCGATGGAATCCTTCCGCTTCTTCACTGACGAAAGAAGGATCTTCATATCGTCATCGGCATTCATTTCCCTTGCTGCACCGCTTTTCTCGAATTCAAGGATCTGTGCTCGCAGCATTCGGAGTGTATCAATGCGAAGTCTGTCCCCTGCTTTCATTGCAGCAGTGAGGTCCTGAGTTACTTTATCTTTTAAGCTCATAATATTTATACCTTACCGTACATGTGAATGATCTGTCCATTGATGGCAACTCCTTGATCTGAACAGAGATGAATGATCATCTGTGCGATCTGATCCGGAGTTACCCACTGTTGAATCTGTTCCTCGGTGCCCCAGCGTTTATTTTCTTCCGTGACGATGATACTCGGAGCAATTGCATTCACTGTAAGATCCGCAAACTCTTTGAACTCCGCTGCGGCGGTCTCCGTTAATGCGATCACACCTGCCTTTGAAACTCCGTATCCTCCGCGTTGTGCTTCCTGAGTGACACCGGTCTTGGCTGCAATATTGATGATCCTTCCGAAACCGTTCTTTTTCATCGAAGGAATGACGTTCTTCATCATTAAAAAGCACGATTGCAAATTCACCGTCATCATCTCATTCCATTCGGACAACGGTGTCTCCTCTATCAGTCGTTTCTCACCGATACCGCCGACCACATTACAGAGAATGTCGATCCTTCCAAACCGTTTGAACACGTCTGAAATGGATGACTGAACCGAATCCTCTTTCGTGGCATCGAGACAGATCCCTTCAATTATTGAGAAATTTTTCTGAAGGTTCAGCAGTTTCTGTAACGATTGCCTGCTTCCGGAATGCGTAACGATGACAACAGCCCCTTCTCTTGCAAGGGACTGGGAGACAATACTTCCGAGTCCTCCGGTACCGCCTGTAACGAGAGCTATTTTATCCGAAAGTTTCGCCATTGTCCTCTAGCAATATATTATAACATTCTGCTAAAATCAATGCACACAACAGATACTGGTTTCATTGATTATGCCGTGAATAGAGCGTATATTGATGAAATTATTTATCACTGAGAGGTCTGAATTCATTATGGAATTGATCAATTACCGTCAGCTCGCCGACCGTGAAGCCGTGACCAACCTTTTTGCAGACTATCACTCCAATTTTGAGAAGCTCGCAGGATATTTTTCCGGAAACTTCAAAGAAAAAGGAGTCTGGGAAAAGAAGATCCATGCGCTGCAGAAGAAGAATTTTGACCGGCAGACCCTGCATAGAGTATTGAACGATCAGAACCGTGATTTCCAAAGCGGCATTAAAACTCTGGCGAATATCGATCTGCTCGGAAATGATACGACATTTGCAGTCGTAACAGGACAGCAGCTCGGGATATTCACCGGTCCCCTTTACACTATTTATAAAGCGGTCACCGCTGTTAAACTTGCAAAAAAATTATCGGTGGATTTTCCGGAATATAATTTTGTCCCGGTCTTCTGGCTTGAGAGTGAGGACCATGATTTTGATGAGATCAATAAGGTCTCATTCATCAATTCTGCGAATGAGATCTCTCAATTTGAATATCTGCTTGGCGGAAAACCGCTCGAAAAGAACATCGGCGGAATGGGGACAGTACTGCTGGACGAACATATTGAACAGCTGTTCCAGTCGATCGAAGCGAATCTTCCAAAATCCGATTATACTCCCGCACTTATGGAGATGCTGCGGGGGTATTACAAACCCGGAACAACTCTGCTGAAAGCGTTCGTGGGATTCTTCAATCATGTGTATGAAGATTCGGGTTTGGTATTCATGAATCCGAATACGCCGGATTTCAAGAAGATCGTATCTCCTCTGTTCATGAGTGAGATCAATTCAAATTCTGAAGCATCCAAACTTGTTGTGCAGACGAGTGTTGAGTTGGAAGATCATTATCATGCGCAGATCAAAGCCAAAGCGCTGAATCTTTTTATGTTCTATAAAGGAGGCCGTCATCTGATCGAACCGTCGGAGAGCGGTGATTATTTTCTGAAGAATCTCCGGCAGCGGTACACGAAAGAAGAACTGCTGACGATCGCAAAAGAGACCCCGGAACTGCTTTCACCGAACGTTGTGATGCGTCCGTTATGTCAGGATACGATGCTTCCTACGATCGCTTATGTCGGCGGTCCCGGAGAGATCGCCTATTTTGCTCAGCTCAAATCGGTGTACGAGTATTTCAAAGTCACGATGCCGGTGATCTATCCGCGGGCGAGCGTTACGCTGATGGAAGAGAAGATCAAAAAGATCCTCGAGAAATATTCCCTGGACCTTGAAGAGATCTATGGTGACGTTGACTCAATTCTTGCGAAAGTGTCCGAACAGGTCTCGGAAGTGAAGGTTGATGCACTGTTCGAATCACTGGATGTCCGCATGAAAGAGTCATTGAATGAAGCCCGCTTTGGGATTCAACAGATCGATGCGACACTCAACGGCACGATCGATGCGACCATAGCAAAATTCACCCAGCAGTTGGATGTGCTGAAACAAAAGACACAAAAGGCCCAGCAGCAGAAGGAAGAGATATCGCTGAAGCAGATCAAAAAAGCTTCACTGAATATCTTCCCCAACGGTAATTTTCAGGAACGGGAGTTCAGTGTTATCCCATATCTGAACAAATACGGACCGGATTTTGTAAAATGGGTCGCGAACGAGATCGAGATCGATAAGTTCCAGCACGAAGTGATCACGCTGTAATTGTCATTGTAAAACAGAAAAGCCGTCCTGATTCACATCAGAACGGCTTTTTTTATGTACAGAATCCAATATCAGCGGATGACATTCTCCGTGACCTTGTCGAAGAAATGTGCTTTGGACATGTCGAATGTGAAATCCTTCGTTTGACCAGGAAGGACATCGTTCGGCGCCATGCGCGCGACAAGCTGGGCCGCGCCGCAGGTAACATAAGCGAAGATCTCGTTCCCCATCGGTTCGACCACTTCTATATTTGCGCTAATGCGGGATGCCTTGGTCTTCTCGGCAGAGATGTGCTCCGGACGGATGCCGAGCCAGATCTCTTTACCGATATATGACTCCAGCAGTTTCTGCTTATCCTTTGGTATATCAACAGATAGCGTCGTTCCTTTCTCAAGGAACTTCATGGTGGTCTCTTTGACGATGGTGCCGTCAATGAAGTTCATAGCCGGACTCCCGATGAATCCTGCGACGAACTTATTGGTGGGATTGTTATACAGGTTCAATGGAGAGTCAGTCTGCATCACATTCCCGTCCTTCATCACCACGATCCTGTCCCCCATGGTCATTGCTTCGGTCTGATCGTGCGTAACATAGATCATGGTCGCGTCGAGCCGCTGGTGGAGTTTGGAGATCTCGGTTCTCATCTGCACGCGCATTTTGGCGTCAAGGTTCGATAACGGTTCATCGAATAGGAATACTTTCGGTTTGCGGACAATGGCCCGTCCTACGGCCACGCGCTGCCGCTGTCCGCCGGAGAGTGCTTTCGGTTTCCTGTCCAGATATTCTTCAATACTGAGGATCTTAGCGGCTTCGCGGACCCGTTTGTCGATCTCCTCTTTAGGGAATTTCCTCAGTTTCAGGCCGAATGCCATGTTCTCGTAGACACTCATATGCGGATACAGAGCATAATTCTGGAACACCATCGCGATATCCCTATCCTTTGGCGGGACATCGTTCATAACCTTCTCATCAATGGTGAGAGTGCCGCCGGAAATATCCTCGAGTCCAGCGATCATGCGGAGCGTTGTGGATTTTCCGCAGCCGGAAGGTCCGACGAGAACGACGAATTCCTTATCCTTGATGTCGATAGAGACACCTTTGACGGCGACAACGCCGCCTTCATATTCCTTCTTGATATCAACGAGCTTTACATTAGCCACACAGAACTCCTATCCTTGGATTGATTGGACTGTCTCCCAAAAGGTCGGGAACGAAATTGAAACACATTCTGCATTGATGATAGTCGATTCACCGGGCAGTGCGAGAGAAGCAATTCCAAACGCCATGGCGATCCGGTGATCATCAAAACTGTCAAATTCTGAAGAAAGTAAGTCCTTTTTTGATTCAAAAGCAAACCCATCAGGGAACTCTTCAACAGAAAGCCCGAGTTTGCGAAGATTTGTGCATACGGCTTGTATCCTGTCTGTTTCCTTATTCCTCAGGTCCTGCGCCCCGCGGACCTCGAACGTCCCTACCGCAAATGCCGCAGCGATCGACAGGATCGGGATCTCATCGATCACATTCGGGATGATCTCCCCGCTCAGAGTGAAATTTGTCGAGAGTTCGGAATGCATTACGATCAGATCTCCGATCGGTTCACCACCGATGATCCGTTCATTTTCTATGGTGATGGAAGCACCCATCTGTTTGAGAATCGTCAGGAAGCCGATGCGCGTCGGATTCAGACCGACATTCGTTATGATGACCTCTGAACCGGGAACGATCAATGCCGCAACAATGAAGAACGCGGCGGATGACGGGTCACCGGGAACAGCGAACGGTCGGGCTTTGATTTTCGTTCCGCCGGTGATAGAAATGATCGTCCTTCCATTCTCTTTCACCGGTGTCAGATCAAGCATCCGTTCGGTATGGTCGCGAGACGGTTCATGCTC
>JBMOHT010000040.1:0-25080 GCA_049317705.1 Bacteroidota bacterium
ATGCGGATCTTGACCTTGCACTCGAAGCGGTCCTCTGGGGCGCATTCGGCACGACCGGTCAGCGCTGCACTGCAACAAGCCGTTTGATCGTCGAGAATTCCGTCTATGACAAATTCATGGCGATGCTTGTTGAACGGACGAACAAACTGAAACTTGGCGACGGATTGTTACCGGATTCACAGGTTGGACCGTGCGTGAATGAAGGTCAGCGAAAGACCGTCCAGGAATATGTCGAGATCGGAAAGAAAGAAGGAGCGAAACTCGTTGCCGGCGGTAATATCGCAACGGAAGGGGATCTGGCAAAAGGCTGGTTCCATCAACCGACCATCTTTGGGGATGTAACTCCCGAAATGCGCCTCGCAAAAGAAGAGATCTTTGGACCGGTATTATCCGTTATCCGTGCGAAGGACTTCGATGATGCGATCCGCATCCTTAATAACACGGAATATGGCCTTTCTTCGAGCGTTTTCACGACGGATGTCAACAAAGCGTTCACGGCTATACGTGATATTCAGTCCGGAATTACCTATATTAATGCAGCAACAATCGGTGCGGAAGCGCATCTACCGTTCGGTGGCGTGAAAAAGACCGGAAACGGTCACCGCGAAGGGGGATGGACTGTGTATGATTTCTATACGGAATGGAAAGCGGTCTATGTGGACTATTCCGGCAAACTTCAACGCGCACAGATCGACAATTATTAAAGCATTTTTTAACACCTTCCGGGTTTTCAAAACCTGGAAGGTGTTTTACTAACCTATACCAATGCATATACGCAGAAGAAAATTCAAATTCCTGAAAGGAATCGATGGCCGTCCGTACATCGTGTCAATGTACGAGCATCAAGAATTCTTCTGAACACTTCCATACTTTTTCTTCATTTAATCCATTGACCCAAAAGTATGAAAGGAAATATGCATGTCTGCAACACTCACTCCAACTCAGGAAACCGCCGTTTCTTCCAACGGTAAAAAACATTCGTTCACGCCGGTAACGATCGCTCCGATCGATGTCCATAAATCCCTTTCCAGGCATATGCTTGCGGACGGTTACGACATGGTCATCGATCTGAAGAAGAGCCACGGTGCCTATATCTACGATTCACGGTACGGCAAAAAATTCCTCGACTTCTTTTCATTCTTCGGTTCATCCGCTCTTGGAATGAATCACCCTAAACTGACCACTCCTGAATTCATGGAGAAGCTGGCATATACTGCCGTCAACAAGGTCTCCAATTCGGATGTCTATTCTGTTGAAATGGCAGAATTCGTCGAGACGTTCGGTCAGCTGGCTCAGCCGGATTATCTGCCTTATGCATTCTTCATTGACGGCGGAGCACTTGCCGTGGAGAATGCCATCAAGACCGCATTCGACTGGAAGGTCCGCAAGAACTTTGCAAAAGGATATACGACCGAAAAAGGACATCAGATCATCCATTTCCGTCATTCGTTCCATGGACGAAGCGGTTATACAATGTCGCTGACGAACACCGATCCGACGAAGACCAATTATTTCCCGAAATTCAAGTGGCCGCGCATCCTGAATCCTGCGATACGCTTCCCGATGAACGAAGAGAATCTTAAACTGGTGATCGAAGAAGAGAATACGGCGATCAAACAGATCAAAGAAGCGATCATCAATAACACGGATGATATCGCTGCCATCATCATCGAACCGATCCAGGCCGAAGGGGGAGATAACCACTTCCGGATAGAATTCTTGCAGAAACTTCGCGACATCTGTGATGAGAGCGAGATCCTTCTGATATTCGATGAAGTGCAGTCCGGTGTCGGTCTTACGGGAAAGATGTGGGCGCATCAGCATTTCGTGAAACCCGATCTCATGTCCTTCGGAAAGAAGACGCACATCTGCGGTGTACTTGCAGGGAACCGCATTGATGATATCGTTGATAACGTCTTCAAGAAATCGAGCCGCATCAATTCCACCTTCGGCGGTAATCTTGTTGATATGGTCCGCTCGAAACGGATCTTCGAAGTGATCCACGAGGATAATCTCATCGAGAATGCACGCGTGCAGGGCGAGTATCTTGTGAAGCAACTTGAGGACTTCACTCAGGAATTCCCGAGACTTGCATCCAATCCGCGCGGCAGAGGACTGATGTGCGCATTCGATCTTGATACAGCGCAGAACAGGAATCAGCTGATCGACAAAGCATACGAAGAAGGACTCATCCTGATCGGATGCGGCGACCGTTCCATCCGGTTCCGCACACCGCTCAATATCAAGCAGGAAGAACTGAACGAAGGCCTCGGCATCATTAAGAAAGCATTGAAAGAGCTGAGCGTCGGCGAATTGTAGCATAACGCCACAGAGTTCACAGAGATTTAATTTGTTATTTCTCTGTGTCCTCTGTGGCTATACCACACTATGGAAACTTCTGAAGAACATAACAGTAATCCGCTCGCACTGAACATGCGTACCGTCCGCTCCATGCTTGTCCAATTCGTAAAAGATGAATTGAATAATGCAGGATTTACAAAAGCGGTGATCGGACTCTCCGGCGGCATCGACTCTGCGGTCTCAACATATCTTGCGGCGGAAGCACTCGGCGCGAAGAATGTTTACACAGTGATGATGCCGTATAAGACGAGCAGTCCCGAAAGTAAAGCAGATGCTGAACTTGTGGTGAAGGATCTCGGCGTTCGATCACAGCTGGTGGAGATCACGCCGATGATCGATCCGCTGTTCGCGGCGCAGAAGATCACGGACAATCTCCGCAAAGGGAACATCATGGCCCGGCAGAGAATGATCGTGCTGTATGATCTTTCCCAGAAGGAGAATGCACTTGTCATCGGAACATCAAACAAAACCGAATCGATGCTCGGCTACGGAACATTGTTCGGTGATATGGCATGTGCGATCAATCCGCTCGGCGATCTGTATAAGACGCATATTTGGGATCTGGCGGAAGAACTTGGTATTCCCGATAAGATCATCAAAAAGAAACCGACCGCGGATCTGTGGCAGGGGCAGACGGACGAAGGGGAATTAGGATTCAGTTATAGAGAAGCAGACCGGCTGCTCTATTACATGATCGATGAACGAAGGACCGACGCTGAACTTGAAGCAATGAAATTTCCCAAAGCATTCATCGCGACCGTCCGCCGAAAAGTGCAGATTAATCAATTCAAACGCCGTCCGCCGCTGATCGCGAAGATCTCCAACAGGACGGTGAATGTCGACTTCCGCTACGTGCGGGACTGGGGAATCTGATGGCCGAGGAGATCATCCACGGACGATTATATGTTGTGCCGACACCGATCGGAAATCTCGACGATATCACTCTCCGTGCATTGAATGTGCTCAAAGGTGTTGATATCATCGCTGCAGAAGATACGCGAACGACGAAGGTATTGCTCGATCATTACGGCATTGAAAAACCATTGCTCAGTTTCTATTCCCACAATGAGCAGGTCCGTGTTCCGCAGATCATCCAGCGGCTGAAGAATGGCGATTCCGTTGCCATCGTTTCAGATGCAGGGACTCCCGGGATCTCCGATCCGGCATATTCCATTATCGCGGCATCCATCGAGAATGAGATCACCATCGTCCCGCTTCCCGGTCCGACGGCATTCGTGCCCGCACTCATCGCTAGCGGATTCTCAACACACGAATTTGTGTTCGAAGGATTCCTTCCCCATAAAAAGGGACGACGGACAAAACTCGAACGGCTCAAAGGTGAACAGAGGACGATCATTTTGTATGAATCCGTTCACCGTATTGAAAAGACACTGCGCGAATTGATGGAATATCTCGGAGACCGCGACGTGATGGTCGCCCGTGAACTGACGAAGAAATTCGAAGAACTCATTCGCGGAAAGATATCGACGATCTTAGCATCATTCGATTCACTGACCGTCAAAGGCGAATTTGTCATCGTCGTCTCCGGGAAAGAAGAAGTTGTTGAAGAAGAATAGATAGTCATGGGGACGCGACGAACCATGATTCTCTATACAATTAATCTCCTCTGTAATCATAACAGGATATCACGCATGAAGAAATTTGCTACTGCCGTTCTGATAACACTGCTAGCCGTCATCTTTTTACTTCCATCCATGTCTTCCGCGCAAAAGCGCGAGATCCGCGGTGCGTGGATCGCAACGGTCGCGAACATCGACTGGCCGTCCGGCACGAATGTGGAATCACAAAAATCCCAGCTAAGGACCATCCTCGACAAACTCTCCGCCGCCGGTATCAATGTAGCGATCTTCCAGATCCGTCCTGAATGTGATGCATTGTATAATTCTCCGTACGAACCATGGTCCAAATGGTTGACGGGTGCTCAGGGAATTGCTCCCAATCCCATGTGGGATCCACTGGAATTTGCGGTGCAGGAAGCGCATATGCGCGGGATGGAACTTCATGCATGGTTCAATCCGTACCGAGCTGAGAGAGCAGCCGGCGACTATACAACGTCCGGAAGCCATGTGACCAAAGCTCACCCGGAGTGGGTGCTTCAGCAGGGGAGTGTCCGATTCCTTGATCCGGGACTTCAGGACGTACGAAATCATGTGGCAAAAGTGATCTCGGATGTCGTACGGCGTTATGACATCGATGCCGCTCATATGGATGATTATTTCTATCCGGACGGTGTAACGACGCAGGACGCTGCGACCTTTGCGAATTATCCGCGAGGATTCAGTGTTCTGGGTGACTGGCGCCGCGACAATGTGAACCTTCTCATCAAACAGGTTTACGATAGCATTCAGGTCATCAAACCGTGGGTGAAGTGGGGTATCAGTCCGAGAGGGATCTGGCGGAACAATGTTCCGTCCGGTATTGTCGGCAACGATAATTATAATTCCATCTACTGTGATGCGACGGCGTGGATGAACGGAAAGTATATCGATTATCTTGCTCCGCAGTTGTATTGGAAGATCACCGGGAACCAGGACTATTCAAAATTGCTGCCGTGGTGGTATTCCGTTGCGAACGGCAGACAGATCATTCCCGGGCTTGCGTTATACCGAATTGGCGAAGCAACATTCGGAAACGCTAATGAGATCGGAAATCAGATCCGCATCCATCGTGCAAATCCGAACGGTGTCGGTAATTTTGCCTATACAACGAACAGCATCACCGACAACCGTGGAGGAATCTCCGATTCGCTGACGAATTTCCTCTATAAATACAAAGCGCTTGTTGTCGGCATCAAGGGAAAAGATTCACTGCCGCCGAATCCTCCTGCAAACATCCGATTCAGCCGTATTCCCGGCGGTTCAATAGCGGCAGTCGTGTGGGATGTTCCTGCGAAAGCTGCGGACAATGATTCCGGATCGATGTATGTCATCTATAAATCGACCTCCGGCAGCATCACGCAGAATGAAGTGAATGATCCGAAGAACATTCAAACGATCACGTCGAACAAATATTTGAATCCGTACGGGATCAACGGCACCGTAAATTTTGCGGTGACGGCGTTGGACAGAAATCATAACGAAAGCACTGTAAGCAGTGTCGTTTCAATTGTCAGTCCGCCAAAACAAGTAACGTCTGTGCTGCCTCCGGACCTTGCTTCAGGACAGAGTTCCGGTGTTAAATTGGTTTGGAACTATGCAGATTCATCATCTATTTATAATGTGCTCGTCTCTGCGGATTCGACGTTCACGGCATCTTCCCTGAATACGAATGTGTTCGACACATCACTCACTGCTTCCGGATTGAAAGGTGAACAAAGATATTTCTGGAAAGTGCGCGGAATGAACATTGTGGGTAACGGGAATTATTCTATCGCCCGCTCATTCATGACCGGACATCCGGCGGATCCGCCGCTTATTCAGCCTGCCGATCTGCAGATCAACACTCCGCTGACGATGACATTCTCATGGGTGAAGACACCGGTGACCCAGTCATTCGCATTCCAGCTCTCACGAAGTTCTGATTTCACACTCAACAATGCCAAAGATACTTCCGGATTTGGTGATACCAGTATCACTGTTGCGGGACTTCTCCCGAACACCATCTATTTTTGGAGAGTAAAAGGGACGAATGGATTGGGTACCAGCGATTGGGCATCCCGGAAGTTCAAAACACAGACCTCGGCGTTCGCAGCAATGAACGATGTGATACCGACCGAATATCAATTGTCGCAGAATTTCCCGAATCCGTTCAACCCGAGTACGAATCTTATCGTGTCGGTGAAGAATTACGGAATGACCTCTGTTAAGGTCTATGACATTCTCGGCAGGGAAGTGGCTGTGCTGATCGATGAGGATCTCTCACCCGGACAGTATTCTCTGCAGTTCAATGCGTCAGGACTTTCCAGCGGATTCTATGTTGCGGTCATGCGTTCCGGTGATTTCGTTTCGGTGAAAAAGATGCTGTTCCAAAAATAAATATAAGGATATCAAAAATATCTTCTCTCGCAAAGTCGCCAAGTGATGGATCGAACTTTCACCATGAAAGCAATGTGACTTTCTTAAGGGAGACATTGGTTGGAGTGTAACGGAAGTAACTAATCACCTCGTCCTAATCTTAGAGTGTTTCATGAGATCATTACTGTTTACTGTTTTCCTTATACTGCCATTCTTGTTGTACGGTCAGACAAACGCTGTTCTGCATCAAGAGGACAGGGAAATGTATGACAGATATTTTGAACAGGCCGGCGCAGAGTTCGGAGTCCCTGCTGATCTTCTGCGCGGGATATCATTCGCTGAAACGCGATGGACCCACATGCGATGGAACGAAAATGATCTTACATCAAGCTGCACAGGTATGCCGCGTGTGTATGGCGTGATGGGATTGTGGGACAACGAGTATTTCGGTCACTCACTGAAAGAAGCCGCTGCAATGATCGGTCGTCCTGTTCAGGAATTGAAGGAGAGCCCGCTCCAGAATATCCGCGGCGGTGCAGCATTACTGAAGAAATACTTCTCCGAGTTTCCCAAACCGGATGGATTTGAGAATGGTTCAATTGAGCAATGGCAGAATGCCGTTGCAAAGTTCAGCGGTTTCCCGCAGGAAGAGATCTCTGCTAAGAGAGGATTAGAGGTCTACTCGGTACTATCAAACGGATACCATCGCGACAGGATCTCAATTTCGCAACGTCCGATACAGATCGAAAAGATCCAAGCGATCGTCCGGCAGTTCGAAGAACATTCAACTGTAGTCCGGAAGCAGATTGCTCCCGAAGGAGCTCTGTCTACTCCCGATTACCCGCTGGCAAAATGGAATGCTGCATATTCCGGAAATTTTGGGACGGACGGCATCGCTCAAAAATTTGTCGTGGTCCACGATGTGGAAGGTTCGTATCTCGGTTGTATCTCTTGGTTCAAGAATGCGTCAGCACAGGTGAGTGCTCATTATGTGCTCAATACGAATCCATACGGCGTCAACTCCTCCACCAAAGGTCCGAACGGGACTCCTGATGCTGCGGTCGGTGAAGTGACACAGATGGTGGAAGAGAAATACCGTGCATGGCATGTTGGATGCTGGAATTCATTCATGGTAGGTATCGAGCATGAAGGATATGCATCGGTCAGCGGTTGGTATACACCGGAAGGATATGCTGCTTCGGCGAAGCTGGTGAAATACCTCTGTGATAAATACAATATTCCCAAGGACCGGAATCATGTCATCGCACACAGTGAGCATACGAATCCTACATGGCGCGGTTGGGTGACTTCGACCGGACAGGGATTCGATCCTACCTGCAATACGCACGTCGACCCCGGTCCGTATTGGACATGGGACAGCTTTATGACGCAAGTCGCTGCAGCTGATACGATCCGCCCGGTGATCACGGCGGCTCTTCCGTCCTCAAATCTTGAAGCGTTCCCCGCATACAAAGAGGTCATATTCGAATTCAATACTGCAATGGATGTTACATCCACCAATGCTGCATTCAGTATCACACCGAATGTCGCAGGCACAATTGTCTGGAGTTCTGATAATAAAAAACTGACGTTCGATCCGGCAGCTCTTTTGCCATGGTCCACTGCATTCACCATAAAGATCGATACCAGTGCAAAGAATGTTGCACGTTCGCGGAATCTCGGTACCGTTCCTTTCGTTCGGAAATTCACCACTGTACCAATGGATACAGTCGGACCGTCAGTCGTCTCAATGTATCCGCTTGCAAATGAGACCGGCGTCTCGACAGTGACGGATGTTGTCATCAATTTGAACGAACCGGTCGTTACAACATCACTCTCCACAACCCTGAAAATGGTGGATGAGAATAATGTGAATGTTCCGATGTCCGGCGCGAAGAACGAAGTGATTGTTGACAAAAGTATCATTTCATTCTCACCATCGAATTTGAAACCGAATAAACCCTACACGATAAAACTTCTCGCGGGAATGAAGGATACGTACGGCAATATTACAAAGACGGATCTGATCGTGCAGTTCACCACATCAACGGAGACGGTCACTGCCGGTACAGTGATCGATAATCTTGATGCAAATACGAATGGCTGGATGCAGCCGGAACAGTCTGCAAAGACTGTTCTTACCGACACTGCTGTAACAACATGGAATTTCGTGAGCGAGAAATACCGCGGCGGGACCGGTGCAGGAAAATTAACGTATAAGTTCTCTTCTGCAACCGGCGGAATGATCGAAGTGAAGAACAGCACTTCAGCGGTGATCGACCCTGCATCTTCTATTGGAATGTGGGTGTGGGGTGACGGCAGTAATAATATCTTGGAATTTCATTTCAATCCAACTGATCAGACGTTGAATGCCGGTGCGGTCTATTGGCGCGGGTGGAAATTTGTCCGCTTTCAAGTATCATCATTGACCGGTTCGGGACGTTCATTATCTGCGGTCGTCTTGAAACAATCCAATGGTCATTCAAATGAGAGCCGGATCTATCTTGATGAAGTACAGACCGATGCTGTTGTGAGCGATGTTCAAACTACGGAAGGAATACTTCCGTCGGAATTCGTTTTGAGACAGAACTATCCCAATCCGTTCAATCCTGCAACAGAGATTTCCTTTTCTATGCCGCATGCCGGTCCGGTCAAGGTGACCATCTTCGATCTGCTCGGACGGGAAGTGGAGACGCTGGTGAATGATGTTCGGACTGCAGGAAATTATCGAGTGTCATTCGATGGTTCTCGATTCTCCAGCGGCATCTATTTCTATTCAATGAGAAGTGGTTCGTATAGCGAAACAAGAAAGATGATCCTTACAAAGTAGAAACCCCTTACCATTACAAGATATGCAACGCACTATTATAATTATTTCGTTTGAGGTTTTAATGAAATGTCTCCCCTTAGCACTGTTCATGTTCGTTGGAGTAGTGAATGCACAACTATCGGTATCCTCGATCCAGCCACTCCCGGTCCCTGCAGTCGAACATTGGAGTAATGCGATCTTTTCCGCGAACGGTCATTCGATATTCATGACCAATACTGAATTCAATGGTATCTGGGAGTATTCCCTGGTCAATAAAACTCTTCGTCAGATAACGGCAGGAAAACAATCGGGATTCGGTTTTGTCGTTTCGCCTTATGGATCCACAATTGCATTTCGAAGGACAGTTCGCGAACAGAATGCAAAGGCATCCCGTATCCAGGAGGCGGTTGTTGTCGACCTTCGGTCACTAAATGAACGTGTGCTGGAACAGGGGGGCTCCGTTGACATCCCGTTCTTTACCGGTAATAATATCCCGGCAACATATCGTGCACTATCATCGGATGCGAAGTTTAATTCATCATTGCCTATTGTGTTAGGAACTGCGGAACGCGGGATAACGGTCCTTAAAGACGGTAAGAGTATCATCGTCGATCCGTTCGCCGGCGGACAATACATCTGGCCGTCACTCTCTCCGGATAAGAAGAAATTGACCGGTGTGGAAATGGGTCACGGTGCATTCATCTGCGATCTTGATGGCAAGAATATTATTCGGCTAGGCCGGTGCAATTCGCCTCAGTGGTCGTCCGACGGACGGTGGGTGATCGGAATGAATGATATCGATGATGGTCATGTGATCACTGGTTCAGATATCATCGCTGTTACAGCCGATGGGAAGAAGAAGGTCAACTTGACCAATTCGCCGGGAATCATCGAATTGTTCCCGACAGTACATCCATTGAGTAATGAGATCATAACAACAACTTCCACCGGAACAGTTCTTCTGATCAAATATGTGGAGGGAAATTAACATGAGGATCATCATTCTTCTCCTTGTTGCTGTTGTTCTCTCCTATTCGCAATTGAGCAATCTGAACGGTATATCGATCTGTATCGATCCCGGACATGGAGGGAATAATCCTTCCAATGACCGCGAGATCGTTATCAGCTCCGGGGTGACATTCTGGGAATCGGAAGGGAATTTCCAGAAAGCATTATTATTAAGACAGTTGCTTCAAAAGAAAGGGGCAACGGTATTCCTCACCCGTGAGACGAATTCATATCCGAATGATGCTGATGAACCGAGTCTTTCCGCCCGCTGGTCGTATGCAAATTCCAAGAATGTGAACTGGTTCCATTCCATTCACAGCAATGCCGGCGGCGGTTCCTACACAATGGTACTGCTGAAAGAGATCATCGCAACGCGTCTTCCCGCATTCCCTGAAGCGTTGACGATGTCCAGTAATATCTATACTAATATCAGGACAAAACTTAGAACGTCTGCATCTGGCGGGAATTCGGGATATGCAGGAGTGTATAAGGATTATACATTCTACGGCGGACCGAGCGGCGGATATAATCTTGGAGTCTTGAACGGACTCGCAATGCCCGGTGAATTGTCCGAGGGATCTTTCCACGACGGACTGCCGGAAGCACGCCGGTTGATGAATAATTCCTACCGGAAGATGGAAGCATACGGGATCTATGCCGGTATCCTTCAATACTATAACGTCACGACGGATAATGTCGGTATCATCGCCGGCATTGTCACGAATACCGATCTTGCTGCGCCGCAAAATCTACTCTCCATCCGCTTGATGCCTGAGAACAGGATCTACACCGGTGATAGTTTCAATAACGGTTTCTATATGTTCGATTCCGTTGCACCGGGCGCACACACGCTTTATTTTGAAACACCGGGAAATCAATTGGACTCTGCTTCAGTGACTGTCGTTGCAAACGGAACACATTTCGTCGACAAATCCGTCCGTGAGAACAGCACACCGTATGTGTATGCAGCAACTCCGGCAAAGGGCGATACGAATATTGCATACAATGCTCAGATCAAGATCTCTTTTTCAAAACCGATGGATACGACAACGGTAAAGAATTCGTTCTCATTCTCGCCGTCAGTCACAGCAAAACTCACATGGGAAAATAATCTGCGGACTGCGGTCTTTACGCCGGTTCCGTTCTTTTCATATTCAACAAATTATACGCTCAAGATCGATACAACGGCACGTTCGATCAATGGATATGGTATCGATGGGAATGCAGATGGTAAGGCAGGGGATGCATACACCATATCATTCAAGATTCAGCGGCCGATCCCGCCGGTGATCACATCAACGATTCCGGTGAATGGAGATACGACGGTGACCGGAGTCGCTCCGTTCAGGATCAATTTTTCCATTCTCATGGATACGGCGGCGGTCAGAAATGCGCTGGTCATCACTCCGGCAATGAACGGGACGATCACATGGGAAGGGAATAACACACTGGTCTTTACTCCGTCCGGATTCTGGTCATTCTCGACTCAGTATACGGTGAAAGTAAAAGGAACAGCACTTTCCGAAACGAATCTGCCATTGGATGGGAATAAGGATGGCACCGGCGGGGATGATTTCAATTTCACATTCAAGATCCAGAAACAGGTCCCGCCGTATGTTATCTTGACCTCACCGAAGAACAATGACACTACCGTGGTCGCAGTGAATCCTCTCATCGGGATCAAATTCTCGAAAGCTATGGATACAACATCGCTGAAGAATTCATTCTCCATACTGCCGGCGACTGAGGGAAATTTCACTTTCAGCGGCGACAGGCTTGTCATTTACTTTAAACCAAGTTCGCAGCTGTCCTACAGCACAGAATACACTGTTTCAATCAGCGGTCTCGCCGTTTCGTATGACAATGTCCTGCTGGACGGGAATAACGACGGCACTTCGGGCGATGGATTCACGTATAAATTCAAAACGAGAGCAAATCCACTATCAGTAAGAATGAATGAACTGCTGCCGTTGACGAATGAACTATCTCAGAATTATCCGAATCCGTTCAATCCATCAACGACCATCTCATTCGAAGTGAAATCAGCCGGACGTGTTGCAGTGCGGGTCTATGATGCCATCGGCAGGCAAGTGGCCGTGGTCCTCGATGCGGACATTCCGGCGGGAAGATATTCGGTGCCATGGGATGCAGTCGGAATGCCGAGCGGAATGTATCTCTTCAAACTGACCATGGATAAATTCTCGTCGGTAAAAAGAATGATGCTGGTGAAATAATGATCCGTGAGAAGGTGCTGAAGACGGCGATGGCGAAGGACCATGGATTCCGGTGGCGGGGAACGGATGTTTCCCGCATTGAAGGATTCAGTGACAATGTCTTCGGCTTTGCGTTAACACTGCTTGTAGTGTCGCTGGAGGTTCCGCGCACGTTCACTGATCTGCAGTCGACCGTCAATGGCTCGCTTGGATTTGCCTTCGCTTTTGGATTGCTCTTCATTTTTTGGCATGAACACTATAAATTCTTTCGCCGATATGGTATGGAGGACAATACTGTTCTTTGGCTGAATGCAGCGCTGCTGTTCGTTATTTTGTTCTTCGTCTATCCACTGAAATTTCTCTTTTACTATCTTGTGAAAGTATTCAGCGGTCAGGCGCGGACCGTAACAATGCCTGATGGATCGATCGTTGCCGCAATTGAGAATTACCAGTGGACCTCGTTGATGACGATGTATGGAGTTGCGTTCATTACCATCTATGCGATCTTCTTTCTGCTGTATCTTCATTCATATCGGAAAAGGAATGAACTTGAGTTGACACCGTTCGAGGTCCTGCTGACAAAGTCCTCTATTGTCGGATGCGGTGCTAATTGTGCGATCGGACTTGTCTCCATCGCATTTGTAAACTTCGGCGGTTTCCAATTTGCCGGTCTCTCCGGTCTGACCTATGTCTTGATCGCACCTGTGCAGACGGTTATCGGATTCATGACCAAAAGTCGGGCAGCAAAGTTCATCTCAGAATAGATATCTTCCTCATAACTTTTCTTTTAATTCATTCCCATTTTTCGTATTTTCAATCGTTCTAATCGTTCAAATTGTTCTCGTAGTTCAACTGGATAGAACCGGGGTTTCCTAAACCTCTAATCGCAGTTCGAGTCTGCGCGAGAACACTGGCCGGTCAAATTCTATCATTCAACCAACAAAAACACATGCGTTTATCCAAAGGTTTTTTCCCAACCGTCAAAGAAGTCCCTTCTGATGCCGTTATTCCCAGTCACCAATTAATGATCCGTGCAGGATTGATGCGCCAGCTTGCCGCCGGTGTCTTCTCGTTCCTTCCGATCGGTTATGCCGTGATGAAAAAGGTCATGCAGATCATCCGTGAGGAAATGGATGCCATCGGCGGACAGGAATTCCATCTTCCCGCACTGAATCCTATCGAACTGTGGGAGGAAACGGACCGTGTAAAAGCATTCGGCGATATCATGTTCCACATTAAGAATCGTGCGATGGTGCTGGCGCCGACTCACGAAGAAGTGATCACCAACATCGCCAAGAACCATGTGAAGTCCTACAAAGAGATGCCGCAGATCTGGTACCAGATACAGACGAAATTCAGGAATGAACCCCGTCCGAAATCGGGCGTTCTGCGCGGACGACAGTTCACCATGAAGGATGCATACAGTTTGGATTCTACTTGGCAGGGATTGGATAAGAGTTATGATCTTCACTTGGAAGCATATAAAAAGATCTATACCCGCTGCGGATTGACGTTCCATATTGTCGGTGCATCGAGCGGTGCAATGGGCGGCAGCGGTTCACAGGAATTCATGGTCGAGTCAAATGCGGGTGAGGACAATCTCGCCGTCTGCACGGAAACAGGATATGCCGCCAACGTCGAGATCGCAACATCGAATGTCCCGAACGCTGAACGGTTCGCGGCAAGTGATGCATTGAATGAACTGCATACTCCGAACTGCAAGACCATCGATGAAGTAGCAGCATTTGTAAAAATGCCGGCGGCGCGTTGTGCGAAGTCCCTCATTTTTATGAATGACAAGCAGCCGGTATTGGTGCTGATGCTCGGTAACGACCAATTGAATGAGACAAAATTGCAGTCTGTGTTCGGTCAGGATATTCGTCCTGCGCAGACCGAAGAATTACTTGAACTGACGGGAGCCGATGCCGGTTCCATCGGTCCGGTCGGATTGGAAGGGAAATTCACGATCGTTGCGGACAAACGTCTTGAGAATGCAAACGGACTTGTCTGCGGTGCGAATAAAAATGATTATCATTTGCTCAATCTTGATCTGCAGCGTGATGTGAAAATTTCTGCATATCACGACTTCAGAATGGTGCAGGAAGGCGAACCGACTCCGGACGGCAAAGGAACTTTACGGATCGTGAAAGGTATCGAGGTAGGACATATATTCAAACTCGGCACGAAGTATTCTGCATCGATGAAAGCGAATTTCCTGGATGAACAGGGAAAAGAGAATCCTATCATCATGGGCAGCTATGGTATCGGCGTTGAACGCATCATCGCATGCCATATCGAACAGCATTACGACGAATCTGGGATCAAATGGCAGAAATCGATCGCACCGTATGATGTGCATCTCATCTGTGTGAATATGAATTCTGATTCAGTGAAAGCAAAGTCGGAACAGATCTATGCCGAGCTTCAGTCAATAGGTATTTCGGTACTCTTCGATGATCGGACCGATGCAAGTGCCGGCTTCAAATTCAAAGACGCAGATCTGCTAGGAATGCCGCTGCATGTGATCGTTGGAGAGAAGAATCTGAAGAATAACGAGATCGAAATGAAGGACCGTAACACCGGCAAACGCTGGAATGTTGCTTCGCAAGCAGCGGTTTCAGAGATCATAAAATTCGTGAAAGAATAACAGAACGTCAGCGGTGCCGATGATCGATCGTCACCGAAAGGTCGGCATGAACGAACAGAAATTCATTATCGGCGGCGAGTGGAGGACCGGTCATTCAATGGCGGTCATCAGGGATGTGTTCAATGAATCTGTTCTCGCCCATGTCCATCAGGCATCATCATCAGATGCTGAGGAAGCCGTTTGTTCCGCTCAGCATGCGTTCAAGACCACTTCGCAGTATTCTTCATTAGAGCGAGCCGATATCCTGCGATCGATCTCAGAGCAGATAGCAAAGCGGAAAGAGGAATTTGCGCTGACGATCACCCGTGAATCCGGAAAACCGATCACATTCTCCCGCGCGGAGGTAGACCGGGCAGTGGCGACATTCGAGATCGCATCGGAAGAGGCGAAACGGATCAACGGTGAGATCATTCCTCTGGACTCCACTGCTGCCGGAAAAGGGAAATACGGTCACATTCAGCATTTCCCGATCGGTATCATTCTCTGTATCGCACCATTCAATTTCCCGTTGAACCTTGTCGCTCATAAGATCGCCCCGGCGATCGCTTCCGGCAATTCATTCATCCTGAAACCGCCCCCTCAGACTCCGTTGACCTCAATGTTGCTGGGAGAAGTGCTCTTGAGCTCCGGTTTAGTTCCGTCCTCAGTGAATATCCTGCCGATGGAAAATTCCATTGCCGAGCAGTTAGTGGCCGATGATCGTATCGCGATGCTCAGTTTCACCGGCAGCGCTAAGGTTGGATGGATGCTGAAATCAAAAGCGTCAAAGAAGAGGGTCATTCTCGAATTAGGGGGCAATGCTGCCGCAATAATCGATGCATCAGCCGATATCCCTCATGCCGTTTCACGATGTGTCATTGGCGCATTCGGGTATTCCGGACAGGTGTGCATCAAAGTTCAGCGGATCATACTTCACGCGACGATCGCTGAAGAGTTCACAAAGCAATTTCTTGCTGCTGTACAATTAGCAGTGACAGGCGATCCCAATAATGCTGCCGTTATTTCAGGACCGATGATATCGGAACAGGAAGCTATTCGGGTCGAGACATGGGTGAATGAAGCTGTCACCGCTGGTGCTGTTGTCCTTATCGGCGGAAAACGTAATGGAAAGTTCTATGCTCCGACGGTCCTGAGCGGCGTGAATGCTTATATGAAAGTGTGTTCCGAAGAGATCTTCGGTCCGGTCGTCACGATCGAAACAGTGGCGGATATTGAAGAGGCTGTTCAGAGTGCCAATGATACAAAATACGGACTTCAAGCCGGGATCTTTTCAAATGACCATCAAGTGATACAATTTGCGTACAAAAATCTTCATGTCGGAGGAGTGATCGTCAACGATCATCCAACGTTCCGTGTAGACAGTATGCCGTACGGCGGTGTGAAAGATTCCGGACTCGGCAGAGAAGGGGTCCGTTACGCTATGTTCGAAATGCTCGAAAAGAAACTATTGGTTATGTAACACATCGCATAGTTGTTCGATAATAATGTAATATTGTAATAATGCAATCCTGCAATCATGTAATCTTGAATATATAAAATGTCCCAATTCATCCATCTTCACAATCATACTCACTATTCTTTATTGGACGGCGCCGCGACTGTCGAGACTTTGATCAAAGCAGCGTACGATAATCATATGCCTGCCGTTGCGTTGACGGACCATGGTGTGATGTTCGGTGCCATCGAGTTCGTCAAGAAAGCAAAGAAGAAGGGGATCAAGCCGATCATCGGTTGTGAGGTCTATATCCTTTCCAAAGGGAGCCGCCATACAAAGTCAAAGGAGAAAGATGAGGGAAATGATCTTCTCGTCTCGGACGGCAAAGCGAAGAAGAAACGCGATTACCACCATCTCATTCTGCTGTGCAAAGATGTTACAGGATATAAGAATCTTATCAAACTGGTGACGCTGGGACATACAGAGGGGTATTATTACAAGCCCCGTATCGATTTTGAACTGCTCTCTAAGCATCATGAAGGACTCGTCTGTCTTTCTGCATGTGCCGGTGGCGTCGTCGCAAATCCGCTCATCAATGGTGATTATGCTGAAGCGAAAGAGATCGCTTCGATGTATAAGGACCTGTTCGGCGATGATTTCTATCTCGAGATCCAGGATCACGGCATCCCTGCCGAAAAGATCGTCCTTCGCGAAATGCCGAAACTGGCACAGGAATTAGGGATCAAACTTGTTGCAACGAATGACAGTCATTACATCAAGCGTGAACATGCCATTGCGCATAATATCATGCTGTTGATCCCCGAGGCGAGCGCAACAGAAACTCCGGATATTTCCAACCTCCGTTACGGTACTGATCAGATCTATTTCAAAAGCGCCGAGGAGATGTGCGAACTGTTCAAGGATTATCCCGAAGCCATTGCATCCACACTCGAGATCAATGACAAGTGTAATCTTGAGATGGAGTTGGGCAAGAACAAGATGCCGAACTTTCCGATCCCTGAGGATGCCGGTGTTTCAACACTTGAGGATTATCTTGAGAAGATCACATGGGAAGGCCTCCACAAGCGGTATAAAGAGATCACCCCACCGATCGAACAGCGGATAACGCATGAACTTGCTGTTATAAAAAAAATGGGGTATGCAGGATACTTCCTGATCGTTGCCGATTTTATCAAAGCTGCTCGCGACCGCGGAGTGATGGTCGGTCCGGGCCGCGGCAGTGCTGCCGGTAGTCTCGTTGCGTATGCAACCGAGATCACGAATGTCGATCCGCTCAAATACGACCTTCTGTTCGAACGATTCCTGAATCCTGAACGTATCTCGATGCCCGATATCGACGTCGATTTCGCGGACTGGAAACGCGAGATCGTGATCAAATACGTCCGTGAAAAATACGGCGAAGAGAATGTCGCTCAGATCATCACCTTTGGTACTCTATCGTCCAAAGCGGTGTTGAAGGACGTTGCCCGTGTTCTGGGAATTCCATTATCCACGGTGGAAATGATCACCAAACAGATCCCGACCACTCAGGGAAAAGTGATGCCGATCCAGGAAGCACTCGACACGCTTCCGGATATGAAACCGTTCCGCGACAATGCCGATCCGAAGATCCAGCAGATGTTCGAAGTGGCAAAAGTGCTCGAAGGGATGAACCGCAACGCAGGCATGCATGCTGCCGGTGTCGTTATTTCTCCTGAACCGTTGAGCAATCTCGTGCCGATGTATAAGACCCCGTCAACCGAGCTGATGACTCAGTTCACGATGAAAGACCTTGAAGATGCTGGTCTGCTGAAGATGGACTTCCTCGGTCTGCGGACTCTGACGGTGATCGAGAATGCTCTGTCTCAGATCAAAAAGAATCATGGCGTTGACATCAATATTGATACGATCCCTGAAGATGATCACAAGACATTCGAATTGTTCGGCAAGGGACAAACGGTTGCCGTGTTCCAGTTTGAAAGTTCCGGAATGCAGGATTGGCTCCGCAAACTCCGTCCGAACTCCATCAGCGATCTGACAGCAATGAACGCGCTCTATCGGCCGGGCCCGATGGAGAATATCGGCGACTTCATCAACCGTAAACACGGTAAGGCAAAGATCGAGTATCTGCATCCGAAACTTGAAGATACACTCCGTGAGACGTACGGTGTTATCGTCTATCAGGAACAGGTAATGCGTATCGCTTCAGATGTCGGCGGATTCACTCTCGCTAAAGCCGATCTGATGCGCCGTGCGATGGGTAAGAAGGACAAGAAGATCATGGAAGATCTGAAGGCCGAGTTCATCGACGGCTCTCAGAAAACGAACAAGCTCTCCGCAAAACTCGCAGGAGAGATCTTCGATTTGATAGAGAAATTCGCAAGTTACGGCTTCAACAAATCGCACTCCGTGGCTTATTCCGTTGTCGCGTATCAGACTGCATACCTGAAAGCGCATTATCCCGCAGAATATATGGCGGCGACCCTCACGTCGGAAATCAGCAGCACGGATAAGATCGTGCTGTTCATCGACGACTGCCGCAAACTTGGTATTCAGGTACTTCCTCCGGATGTGAATGAGAGTGAGCGCGACTTTACGGTAACGAAAGGTGGCATCCGTTTCGGGCTTGCCGCTATCAAGAATGTCGGCTCGAATGCGGTTGATGCGATCGTTCGTGCAAGGACGGAAAAAGGAAAATTTGTCTCTCTGTATGATTTCTGTATGAAGGTCGATCTGCGTGTGTGCACGAAGAAGACGATCGAAGGTCTCGTCCTCGCAGGAGCATTCGACGGCATCAATAAGAACCGTGCGCAGCTTTTCAAATCAGTTGAGCAGATGGCCCAATCTGCCGCCGGAGCCCAGGTGCAGCAGGAGCGTGGGCAGGACAGTCTCTTTGGAGGCGATCCGGGTGCTTCCGTAAAAGTGAATATGGAACCGCAGCTTCCGAACATTCCTATGTGGAAGGATCAGGAGAAACTCGCAAAAGAAAAAGAGGTTCTCGGATTCTATGTCTCCGGTCATCCGTTGTTGAAATATGAGAAAGAGATCAACGCATTCGCAACAGTCCATCTTGGTGATGTTGAGGGGATGAAAAATGGAACGGTTAAGGCCGGCGGAATCGTTTCTTCGATCAAAAAGAAGATCGATAAAAAAGGGAATACGATGGCATTCGTCACCATCGAAGACTTCACCGGTAAGGCAGAATGTGTCATATTCTCCAGTGTCTATAAGAAGAATGTTGAGCATATTGTAGAGGATAATATGATCCTCGTAGAGGGGAAGGGTGAAGTGAGCGGCGATGTCATCAAGATCCTTGTTGATGAGATCCTGCCGATGGACGCAGTTCGGGAAAAATATGCGAAGAAGATTTTCTTCTTGCTCAATGCCGATGAAGTTACCGATATTACCATCGGCCGGCTGAAAGAACTGATGGAAAAGAATAAAGGGAACTGCAATTGCTACTTCAATGTTGTAGGAAAAGAGTTCGAAAAACAGCAGGTCTTCATTTCCCGCAAATACAGTATCAATCCAACAACGGAATTTATCGAAGGCGTGCAGGATATCCTGGGAAAACACGCCATTAAACTTTCATAAAAGGAGAGAAACATGAAACCAACAGAAGTAACGGATGGAAATTTTAAGAACGAAGTGCTCGATTCACAGACACCGGTTCTCGTCGATTTTTGGGCCACCTGGTGCGGACCGTGCAAAATGATCGCTCCAATCATTGAGGAATTGGCAGTAGAATACAACGGCAAGATGAAATTCGGCAAATTGGATGTTGATTCCAATCCTCAGGTCGCCATGCAGTTTGGTATCCGCAGTATTCCCACATTGCTTGTTTTCAAAGGGGGAAAAGTGGTCGATCAGATCGTGGGAGCTATGCCCAAAAAGAGTCTCATTGATAAGATCTCACCGCACATGAACTGATCAAAATCCTTGTGAGAATTGTTGAGAATCCCGTCTTCGACGGGATTTTTTTTTGATAGTATCCCTTAATTCTTCGCTTCACTGTCTGAAAGATTATGGTTTAGTTGCTAAATTTTGTATTTTTGTATATGGCTGAAAGAACATCGAATATGCAGTTTCAAAAGAAAGGGAATCGACCGCAAAAACCCGGTGGATCCTCTTTCTTTTCAAAGGGTGAGAAAGGGAGTAGACCAAAAAATTCGGCTCCTGCCCCAAAAAAGAAGAAAGTCTATCATTACAGCGTCAAAAAAGGGGCAAAGACCATTGAAGGATATCAGAATGCTTCATCGGTGGATGAGGTCCGCCGTAATCTTGCCCGCCTTGGTTTTGAAATAAAATTTGTCCGACGGCATTACGAATTTCAGCTGAAAGCGTCAAGCAATGAGATCGTCAGTTTTGTCTCGACCAGTGCCCGTCTGCTGGAACAGAAATTGCCGTATAGTGAAGTTCTGCAGATCATGGCGAATAACACGAAGGACAAGTATCTGAAAGGTGCTCTTCGGAATATTATCCTCGATCTGAAGAACGGTGTAGATTCCCGTGATGCGTTCGCTCGTCAGGGGAGTGTCTTTGGTGAACATGTCGCCCTTATGCTTGGCATCGCTTCCAAGAGCGGTGAAATGACCTCGATATTCAAAAGCGTTGCCCAATTGGTTGAGCGTGAAGCGGAATTCAAAAAGGGACTACTCAGTTCGCTGATGATGCCGGCTATTACCTCCGTTACGGTGTTAGGAGCGATCATATTCTATGCTGTGTTCCTCGTTCCGCAAATGATGGAAATGCTCGGACCGGTGATGGAAACGGTCCCGCCGTTGACAGCGATGACATTGAAATTCAGTGATTTCCTCAAAGCGAATTATGAGTGGATCGCTTCAATGGTTGTTATCGTCTTAGGATCATTCTATGGTTTTTTAATGACCGATATCGGGAAGTTATGGCGTGACCGAGTGATCATCAGTATTCCGTATGTCGGCAATATCCTACGCAACACGAGCACTGAGATCTTTTGCAGGGTATTGAGTATCATGTACACTTCGTCCAGTGAAAATATCGAAGCGATTCAAATGGCGGCAGAAGCGAGCGGAAATACGTACCTGTCCCACCGTATCCGCACCGTCACCATTCCGAGCATGCTCAAATACGGAACGGACCTAGGAAAAGCATTGAGCATCGCAAATTTCTTCCCGGACGTGTTCATCTCACGATTCGGGACTGCTTCCGAGACCGGTGCGGTCAAAGATACTGCAATGCAAGTGGCGGATTATTATCAGATGGAGAACCAATTCTCCATGAAGAATCTTACCGGTTTCATTGAGATCTCCATCACCGTTGTGATCATGATGGCGCTGGTGTTCCTTACTTTGCTGTCCACAGAGACAGCATCATTGAATATCCAGCCTACGATGTAATACGTTCTTAAAGGATATCATCATTATGTCCGTACAACAAAATATAGCCGTAAAAAAGACGCTGACATCAGTGCTGTTGGAAAAAGGGATCATCGATCAACCGTTGCTCAGGAAAGCAGAAGAGGTCCTCAGTAAAGAAGGGTCGAAATCCCGCAATCAGTTATTGCATATCCTCGCGGATCAGTTCAAGGTCAACCGCGATGCATTATTCGCGGAAGCTGCGCAGTTCTATACATTTCGTATCCTTGATATCTCGAAAGATAGTGCC
Source organism: Bacteroidota bacterium (assembly GCA_049317705.1). Taxonomy (GTDB): domain Bacteria; phylum Bacteroidota; class Ignavibacteria; order UBA10030; family UBA8401; genus UBA8401. The sequence goes on from JBMOHT010000040.1 coordinate 22,094, forward strand.
GATGACGGCGTTCTTGCGTTTATCCGCCGTGAGCTTCAAACGTTGCCGCTGTACCTTCGCGAACAGGCCGTTGAGAATAAGGTCCTTCCGTACCGTGTTGACAAGGAAAGGGAAGGACGACTGCTCATTATCACTCCCGATCCGACCAATGCCGGTATCTATAACATCGCTCGAGCATTCGAGAACAAGAAGTTTGAGATCTGTTACGTCTCACTTTCCCAATGGCAGGATATTTGGAACCGGGTCAGTATCGATCGGGCGATCTATAAGGATCATGAGACCGAATTGCGGGACGAAGGATTCGTGCAGGATGAGGATGAGGACGGCGAGAAATTCGAACAGGAGATCGACGAGGAGATCAGCCGAAGCGGACTTGTCTCTCTCATCGAAAGTATCTTTGTCGACGCGGTTCGTGTCGGAGCAAGCGATATTCATGTGATCCCCAAAGGGGAAAAGATCACGGAATTCCATTTCCGTGTGGACGGAAGATTGTCCCGCTGGTATACACATACTGAAACGAGAGCGGAAGCAGTTGCAGCTGTGGTGAAGGATCGTGCTAAGAATCTCGATCGGTTCGAGCGAAATCTTGCGCAGGACGGTTTCGCCCAGTTGATCATCGATAAAAAGACCATCCGATTCCGCCTTTCTGTCATCCCGATGGTCGGCTTGGAATTGAAAAGTAAATTTGAATCCATCGTTATTCGTATCCTTCGCGAACCGACAACGGGGAAGAGGATCGAAGAATTAGGATTTGATCCGTACAGTGAGGATCGTCTTAAGCGTGCCATTAAGAAGCCCCACGGAATTGTGATCGTCACAGGCCCGACAGGAAGCGGCAAGAGCACAACATTGGTCGCGGCACTTCGCACGATCATGGATCCGTCGCTGAATATCATCACCGTTGAAGATCCGGTGGAGTATTTCATTGACGGAGCGAGGCAGGTGAAACTCAATCCGAAATTGGATTTCGAAGGTGCATTGCGCGCCATCCTGCGTCATGATCCTGATATTGTTATGGTCGGTGAAATGCGCGATAAGATCACTGCCGAGATCGCCATCAAGATGGCAAATACCGGTCACTTGACCTTGTCGACTCTGCATACGAATGATGCTCCCAGTGCGTTATCGCGATTGTTCAAAATGGGTGTAGAACCGTTCCTTATCGCCAGCAGTATTAATATCGTTGTCGCCCAACGGTTGATGCGCAAACTGTGTCCTCGCTGTAAAGCGAAAGTGCGTGAAAGTGAATTTCCGCTTTTGTTGAAACTCGGGTTTACTGATGAGGAGATCAAGACCAATACGTTCTATCGTCCAACAGGCTGCATCGACTGCCTGAAAGGATATAAAGGGCGAATTGCGATCCATGAAGCCCTGTATTTTACAAAGGATATACGGCAGCTCATCTTGGAATCGGGTGATATTGTGAACGAAGAGAAATTGCGGCAAGCCGCCATCAACGACGGAATGACAACACTCAGGCAGCGTGCGCTCGACCTGTTGAGGACCGGTATCACTTCAATAGATGAAGTTGGGAATATTACGGCTGAAGATTGATCATGACATGGCTGGTAACATCATTTATCGACGGTAATGTATTATGGGACTAGGTCAAACAATGTTGACTGTAGGGTTTCTCGTCCTATTGACGTTCGCCGTCGTCAGTATCAATAAAATGGTGGTGGACAAGGACAAGAGTTTCTACGAGAAAGAAGTGATCAAACAGTCGGGGACACTCGCTGATGCGCTGTTTGAAGAGATCGCGACGAAGCGCTTCGATGAGAAAGCTGATACTGCGTTTGTCGGAATTCAGGATTCGTTGTCATTTGCATCACCGTTGAATTTGGGTTTGGATTGGTCGTATTGGTACCTGATCAACAATGGAACAACCTGGAAACTTGGTGCAGACGAACGGGGGACTGTGTCACTTCCGGATATTGTCAATACACGGAACAGGTTCCGTTCGTTCAGTAATGCAGATGACCGCTATGATGATATCGATGATTACAAAGGATACATAAGGACGGCTGATTCAGGACCGTTTACAGGATTTAGTCTTTGGTCGACTGTTGAGTATATCAATTATAATTTTTCCACAAATACCTACACGGTATCTGCACTAAAGCAGACTCATTATAAGAGAGTGACAGTCTACGTAACCAATACAAAATATCTGCAGGACACATTATCCTACTATAGGATCTTTTCGTTTTAAGTATGGGAGTAATGATCGACATAATCGGCAGTTTTGTTGTTCGTGCCGCCGTTGTACTCATTATCCTGACGACCATGGCCAACCTCAGTACCTCACTGTACCGTCAATCAGAACGTGCATCGTTGGAAGTGTTAGTGACCGGAGCGGGTGAAACGATCTACAACGATCTGGCCCTTGCCGGATACAGATCGAGTTCTAAATTATTCCTGAATGCTGATTCGCTTCAGGCACGGTTCTATTCGGATCTGAATGATGATGGAGTGGTTGAAACTGTTCGGTACTATTTAGGACCGGGATCGAGTGGAACTCACAGGATATTGTACCGAACCTTGAATGCCGGTACACCATTCGAAATTGCACGTGATGTTATTCTTCTAAATTTTACATTCTATTCGACCACCGGATCTTCGCTTACAGGAACAAATGTCGCTGGCGTAAAATCTGTACGAATATTTTTGACCATCGAGTCTAATAATAAATTGCGAAATATATACTCCGGAACATCTGACACACTTACATATCAAAAGGCGACATGGCAGGGTTATGTCTTCCCGAGCAATATGTAGCTTCTCCGCAATGATACTTGTGTGGCATAGATCACAGGTTCTCAAATTTTACGAATTTGTTAGAGAATTCTAATGTTCTCATTATGGTATTCTAATATAGAATGTATTGCTATCTGAAACGATTGATGTATATTGGTAGTGTGATGAAGAAGGTAAACTTACATATTGAAGCACTGAATTTTAGAGGAGCACGCTAATGGGCTCATCTA
>JBMOHT010000041.1:0-24987 GCA_049317705.1 Bacteroidota bacterium
AATCCGTTCATCGACCACCCCGAGTATGTCAATTACATCAACTTCGCTGATCTAACGAAACTGACGCCGTCGTATTCCACGGAACCGACGAACCAGCCGACTGCAGCTGCGACAGGTACCATCTCGAACACTTCTCTCACCGTCAGCTGGACATCCTCTGTTGCCGGTGCTCAGGCACCGAGCGGATATCTGGTAGAGATCTACAACTCGAACGATTATTTTATCCCGATCGACGGTTCTGCGTACTCCGATGACACGAACCTTTCGGATACGAAAGGAGTCGTGAATGTTGCCGCAGGAACAAGCAGCGTGAGTTTTACCGGACTCAATCCATCCACCACATATTACATTCGGCTCTATCCGTACAACGGCTCCGGCACATCGATCAATTACAAGATCGACGGGACGATCCAGGCGGTTACCGGCACGACGACCAGCGGTGCCGTGACCTATGCTACGGAGCCGGCGAATCATCCGACAAATCTTACGGCGGGAACAGTGGCATCGAGTTCCATCGGGCTGACGTGGACGAAATCCTCTGCCGGTGCTCAGGCTCCGAGCGGTTACCTGCTGATGGCGAACACGACAGGAACGTTCACATCGCCTTCGGACGGAACGGCTTATACGGATGATGCGAATTTGTCCGACAACACTGCTGTGGTGAATCTCGATTCGAGTGCTGCGAGTTATTCCTTCTCATCACTTTCCGGATCGACCGCGTATTATTTCAAACTGTTTCCGTACAACGGCACCGGCTCACAGAGAAATTATAAGACCGATGGAATTCCTGCGGCTGTCTCAGCCACTACCCTGACACTGATGTCGGCAGAACCGACGAACTATCCTACCAGTTTTAATCAAGGAACGATCACTTCTTCCAGCATTCAACTTACGTGGGTCGCATCAGCAGCAGGAACGCAGGCACCGACAGGATATCTGCTCATCGGTTCAACCTCGAATTCCATCACTGTGCCGACGGATGGAACTGTCTATTCGGATGATACCGCACTCTCCGATAATTATGCGGTTGTGAATCTCGACGCACTGACAACGACATATACATTCACTTCGCTTCCTGCTGCGACAACATATTTCTTCAAGATATTCCCGTACAGCGGCACCGGTGCATCGCGGAATTATAAAACGGACGGCGCACCGCCGAATCAATCAGGTCTTACTTCCGGTGCTGGTGTGGCTGCTCCGGCGGTGGTGGTGAATGAATACTTCAATGCTGCAAACAAGAATTTGGAATGGGTTGAATTGCTTGTATTGCAAGATAATCTTGATATGCGAGGGATGAAACTGCAGGATTATAGTTCGGGCGGTACAGTTCAGTCTGGCGCAGCAGTAACATTCACAACCAATGCGCTCTGGTCTTCCGTTGCTAAAGGCACGTTCGTCGTAGTGCTGGGAAATGCGAATGTACAGACCGAAGATACCGAACCTAACGATAAGGTCGTCATAATACGGAACAATAATACGACCTATTTCACTGGCGGTACCGGATTTGATATTAGCGCAACAGCCGATGCGTTGGAAATACTCACATCCGGCGGCACACATATCCATTCACTCAGTAACGGCAGCAAACCCGGTGCCATCGCCACAATACCTTCGCCGACGGCGAACTATGGTTCTACACTCGTCGGAGCTTCTTTCCGTTTCACCGGCGTGACTTCCGGAAGCGATTTCAACAGCGATGCAAAGACCTCGAACGGTACATCGGCAACGCAGGGGGCGGCAAACGATGCATCGGAAACATCATATATCTCTTCGATCCTACCGGTGGAACTTGTTTCCTTCACGGGAAATGCTTTGAACGGAGCGGTAACTTTAAAATGGGAAACTGCAACCGAAGTAAATAATTACGGATTTGAGATCGAACTAAGAGCAATTGACAATGGACAATTGACAATGGATAATTGGAGCCGCATAGGATTTGTAGAGGGAAGCGGGGCTAGCAATTCACCGAAAGAATATTCGTTCATTGACCGGACGGCAAAAGGAACTTCAGTATACCGATTGAAGCAGATCGACCGGGACGGGAAGTTCGAGTACTCACCCGAAGTGAGCATTACTGTCCCGGACATTCCGCAGCAATATTCGCTGATGCAAAATTATCCCAATCCGTTCAATCCGTCAACAACGATCCGGTTCACGCTTGCCGCTCCTGACCATGTAACGCTCAAGATCTTCAATGCACTTGGTCAATCCGTGGAAACAATCCTTGATGGACCATTGCAGGCAGGTTCCCATTATGTAGTGTATAATGCATCCGCATTGTCTTCAGGCACTTATTTCTATACGTTGACAGCGGGTAAATTCTCGTCGGCAAAGAGCTTCGTTTTGATGAAATAATTGCCGGTCAGAGTATCTGTTGCACAAAATTCTTGCCGACAAGCCAAAAAATTCGTATTTTAGTAAATAGTTCAGATACAGAGATGCACCCGTAGCTCAACTGGATAGAGCACCAGCCTACGAAGCTGGGGGTTACAAGTTCGACTCTTGTCGGGTGTACAACGAAATGCCTTGAGAAATCAGGGCATTTTTGTTTTAAAAGGATTCTACCACAAAATCATAAACAATAGCCATAAGGGCTTTCTGAGCCCTCCTAATGTCCCGTGCAAACGGGACTTTTTCATTTTAAATGGTTTTTATCAATGGAGCACAAACTTACCCAAATATTTCTGCGGAGGATCGTTAGTGCAAGGAAACCAAAATTACACTTCGACTGCGAATGTAATTGATCATTTCAATTTGCTTCCATTTTGTAGCCGAACGTTGACTGCCATATTTCCTCACGTGATCACAAAATGTACGGATTCACGTTATTGCGGACCACGGTCAGAAGGATATCTTTAATAGAATAATCAATCGCTCTTCACGAGGCGAATTTAGTTACACTTTTTGGATAGACAATGATTCCTGCGGAACTTGAGAAGAACGAAAGGATCCTTTTACTGATCAATCAGGATAATATCATTCTTCGTTTAACGAAGGTATTCCTTGAAACAGAAAAGTTTACCGTGCTGAGCGCAGATACCGGACACGAAGCTATGGAATTGTTTGCCGCGCATGTTGACCGGGTCGATCTTGTTGTCTGCGATGCCAATATTCTCAATGACCATAATAGAAAAACGATCTCACGTCTGCGTGAAATGAAGCCGGATCTGCAGATCATACTTTGCGCAAATTCAGATGAGATCCAGGGATGTGAAGATGAATTGATCTCCTCCGAAGTTGTCGTTATCATGAAACCGTATAACACACTCACCATTATTGAATATGCAAAGAACTTTTTCACTTACCGATATTCCTGAGTGATTGATCTTTTATTCCGAACTGCAATAATCCCGCCTGCCCACCTTCCTGCTGAAGATCCATTCTTTCCACTGATGAATACTCTTCCGTCTACGAGAGCATCATAATATTGCGCAGGATGAATATCGGCTTTTCTTTCATTTGAAAAGGTCGTACACTCTTCTATTATGATCAAGTCAATGGTATTCATATTCTTCATCACGCTCGGTCTGCGCGGACAGGAACTCAAGGTCCGTTTCGAATATCTTACTCGCCAACAGGGATTATCGAATGCCGAAGTATATTCGTTACTGCAGGACAAAACCGGGTATCTCTGGATCGGAACTGCTGATGGATTGAATCGTTATGACGGCTATTCGTTCAAGCAATTAAAACATGAACCATTCAATGACAATAGTCTTTCGGTAAGTTTTGTCCATGCGTTGGCCGAGGATCACGATGGAAATATCTGGGGAGGCACTGGGGTCGGCGGCATCAATAAGATCGATCCAAAAAGGATGACGATCCGAAGGTTCCAGCAGGGGGACTCCGGCCGAACGGGATTGCCGGATGATCACATCAGATTCCTGTTCGTTGATCATGATAATTATTTGTGGATCGGAAGTATCGTTAAGGGGATTGTACGCTGTGATCTAAAGACGATGTCGTTTGACTACATCACGGAGATCAACACAGATCGCGGAAAAGTCCCGCTTTCGGTCATTCGCTCGATCACCGAAGATGCTCAAGGTCATCTGTGGATGGGAAGCAGTGCCAATGAAGTGATACAGTACGATCCGGTACAGAAACGGGGGATCATTCATCCGTTGCCGCATGACGGTGATCAAAAAGATATTGCCGTGAATGCGCTCCACTTCGATCAACAGGGAATTCTTTGGGCAGGCACATCGTTTGGAGAGTTCATTTCCTTCAATCCAAAAACGCTTGAATCGTCGCGGCACGCGCTACCTGCTGCATTGTCGGCACCGGGAAAGAAAATCAACATCCTATCCCTGGCAGAAGATCAGGAAGGGAATCTTTGGATCGCCTCCAGTTACGGTGTGTTTCAATACTCTTTCCGCAGCGGTCAGTGTGTTGAGGAGACCAAAAATATCCGCCAAAATTATCAGACGAACAGATTGTCACGGACGCTGCTGATCGACCGTTCGAAGCTGATATGGATCGGAACGTTCGCAGACGGATTGATCAAATTGATCCCATTGCCAAACGAGCCGCATAATTATTCACGCGCATCAGGATTATCGAACGATTACGTCCGCGGAATGTACGAGGATAAACAAGGAAAACTGTGGATCGCAACCTCAAACCATGTAACCGTGTTCAATGCGGAACGGAATCATTTCACGTTATTGAAAAAGATCTCTTATCCTTTTAACGGAGAGCAAAGCACCTACGTTACTTCTGTATGCGGCGACAACGATGATAATATCTGGTTCGGCACGATGAACGGAGTGTACAAGTATTTTCAACACAGCGGAAGAGTAGAGCATATTCTCGGGTCGAGATCCAAAAGCAATTTTGCACAAGACAATTATGTGTATGAAGTACGGTATGATAAACGGGGAAATATTTGGGTGTCGATCGAAGGGGGAGGAGTTGTCGTATTAAACGATCATGGGAATATTGTTCGCAGATATTCAACTGCTGATTCGACTCTTCCCATCAACTTTGTGCGGACGGTCCTTCTCGATTCTGATACTACTGCCTGGGTCGGTTCTTTCGGTGCAGGTCTTTGCAGACTGAACACGCGGACCGGCAAATATACGACGTACGGTTATGTGAAGGGAAATTCATCATCCTTAAGCAATAATCTTATCCTTTGTCTATTTAAGGACTCTCGGAATCGTCTTTGGATAGGGACAAGGACCGGATTGAACCTGTTCGACGAAGCGTCGGGCACATTCAAACATTATTTTACCACCGACGGACTTCCCAACGATCTGATCGTCGGAATACTGGAGGATAACGATCACAATCTTTGGATCAGCACATATTACGGGATGGCGAAGTATAATGGGGAGTCCTTTCAAAATTATTTCGCCGCCGACGGTTTTCAGGATGATTACAACAGCGGTTCTTCTTTCACAGATCGGTCGGGAATATTCTATTTCGGAGGAGGGAACGGGCTGTGTATGTTCACTCCCGAAAGTCTCGCATATCAACAAGTATTGACGCCAATTGTTATCAGTGCACGGAAGAATTCCGAGCACCCGGTGACTATAGAAGTGACACCGGGAACTTCGGAAGCGATTGAACTATCACCATCCGAAAGAAGCATCTCCTTCGATTTTGCAAAACTTGATTTTAGAAATCGCGAAGGGAATACCTACGCATATCTTCTGGAAGGATTTGATGACCACTGGGTCTACAGCGGTACACGCAGGAATGTCAGCTATACAAATCTTCGGGGAGGAGAGTATGTCTTCCGGGTAAAAGCACAGGGAAGGAACGGCGAATGGCGGGAAGCAGATTCTTCAGTTCTGCTTACCGTTCTCCCTCCTCTTTATGAACGGTGGTGGTTCTATCCGCTGATATTGTTGTTGATCGGTTCGACAGCGGCTGCATTCTATCGGTCATGGATCATGAGGAAACTCGCCGTGGAAAAGATCCGTTCGAATTTGGCGGCAGATCTGCATGATGAGATCGGTTCCGGACTGGCGCGTATAGCCGTCCTTTCCGATATTCTGGAGCAGCAAACACTTTCCAAAATAAAAGGAAAGGCAAAACCCTCCGCAGTGAATGAGAATCGCGGTTCACTCCGCATCGGTATCATCTCCAGAGAATTGATGGAGTCCATCTCCGATGTGGTCTGGTCCATCGATCCGCGGAACGACCGGTCGGAGCAGCTGCTTGAACGGATCTCATCCTATGTGACTCAGGTCTGCGAGGAGGCGGGGATCGATCTGAAGATCACCACGGATGATCTCAACGAACTTCCGCTTGAACCGTTCATGAAACGTGCGATACTGCTGATCGTGAAAGAGAGTATGAATAATATCGTGAAACATGCCGCCGCTTCCCATGTGTTCATTCAGGTGAAACGGTCAGGAAAGACCCTTCAGTTGAATATCCATGATGACGGGAAAGGATTCGAGGAGTTTACCCTGGGGAGAGTGAATGGATTGAATAATATGAGGACGAGAGCAGAACAGTCAGGCGGCATCATTAATATCTATTCGACGCCGGGAAAAGGAACATTGGTCGAATCCAGCTTCACACTATAACTGTCCATCTGTTCCATTGAATGGTTGGACGAAAAACATCAGATTACCATATGAAAAAAGAACCGCCGAAATCCGATATCTCTGTATGCATCGTTGATGATGATCGTGAACTGAGTGCAGGTCTGGAATATATCATCAATTCCGCGAAAGGATTGAAGACGGTCGGCGTATTCCACAGTTATCTTGAAACGCTCGACGGACTGGAGAATATGAACTACCGCCTGCCCGATGTGATACTGATGGATATCGGAATGAAGGGGAAGGACGGGATCGCGTGTGTCCGCGAAGTGAAGAAGCGTTATCCATCCATCCATGTGATCATGCAGACCATCTTCACATCGGATGAGAAGATCTTCGATTCACTCCGCGCCGGTGCCGTCGGGTATATCCTGAAGAACACGACAAAAGAAAAGCTGATCGAAGCGATCAAAGAAGCGAACGAAGGGGGCGCTCCGATGACCGGTTCGATCGCGAAACGGGTGCTGACGCATTTCCAATCACCCACCCAGCCATCGTTGATCGAACATCTCTCAGAACGCGAACGTGAAGTACTGCAGCTGTTGGTAAAAGGCCACAGTTATAAGATCATCGCCGACACGCTGTTCATCAGCACGTTCACCGTTCGACATCATCTGCACAACATCTATCAGAAGCTCCACGTATCATCCCGCGGCGAAGCTGTTGCCAAGGTGCAGCACGAATTCCCGCGAACATCCTCTTAACTTTTTCATCCATTCATTATCGAATTCGAACGGACGTTGTCGTTCGATATTCCGCCGTTATTCAAAATATCTTTCGTTGACCTGAAAATCTTCTTTGTAGTTCAATCTTTCCTGTGATGATGTGCCGCGAATTGTTGTCCTCGTTCAATGTAATCATCGTTCATCACGCTGTGACCGAAAAAACAAGATAGGTTCATCCGATTTTTTGATAGTCCGGTCAAACGGCTTTAAAAAAGTTGCGATGAAAATCCGAGATCAGTGTCTCGTCGTGGAATATGTGATAATCAACACGGAAGTGCTGAACTGAACATATGTTCCATTGGTCTCACCTGGGTAAGGATATATATTGGAACATAAAAATTATGGATGCTCATCGACGGGGACGATGATGTACGGTGAAGTTCACCAAATATTCTCCAGCCGGTTTCGGCAGTTCATCCCGCATCAGATCATGTTCGTCCCGCAGAATGCAGCAGCGTAAAAAATTTACCGTATACTGAATACAAAAATATATTTCTGCAAGGATCCGCCATATGCGGCGAATTGTTCCAGCGGCGAGAAGGACCGTCACAAGAGAGAAATGAGAAAAGCGGTCCCATCGTATGAACGAAAATCCTAAAACGAATACAACATCTCTAAGGACCATATGAATAAACGGCTTACTCTGATCATTTCACTGATCCTCACCGTAATGATCAATTCGTTCCCGCAAAGCGGCGGGAACGCACTTCAGTTCAGCGCTCTCTCTCAACAATATGTGAACGTTCCTTATTCGTCATTCCTCAGACCGGCGAATACGGTGACACTTGAAGCTTGGATCAATACTGACTGGCAGAACATCGGTCAGGTGGCGATGGCTGGGAATACCGAGATCGGCGGATATGAATTCGATGTCAATCCGGTCTTAGGCGGTAACGCGATCATGTTCGAGGTACACCGTAACGGTAACTACGGTTCACCTTCGATCCTCTGCAGCTCGCTCGCCGCAGGATGGCACCACTTCGCCGGTACATACGACGGCCGCTACGCGAAATTATATGTTGACGGTATTCTGACCGCAACCAATGATGCCGGATCGGCATTTCCCATCCACTATTCTTCGTATGATAATGACTTCATCATAGGTGCGGAAGCATATTCCGCCAGTACACCCGCCGGATCGTATTTTACCGGTCAGATCGATGAGGTCCGTGTATGGAATTATGTGCGGACGCAATCCGAGATCCAGCAATATATGCATCAGGCGTTGACCGGAAGCGAGTCTGGTCTACTGGCGTACTATATGATGAATGAGACAGCCGGATCGACGACGATCACCGACAAAACAGGTCATGGTTTGACCGGATATGTCCATGGTGCGTCCTTTGTATCCTCTACGATAATTCTACCCGTGGAGCTGACCTCTTTCTCGGCCCATCCCCGTTCATCATCCGTTGAATTACGGTGGACAACGGCAACGGAAGTAAACAATCGAGGATTCGAAGTGGAACGACGTACAGCGGACGAAGGAAATACGACACCCGTATATTGGACAAACGCAGGATTTGTTGATGGAAACGGTACAACGAATTCTTCCAATGAGTATTCCTTTATCGATATATCTGCTGGAGTCGGGAAATACCGCTATCGTTTGAAACAGATCGACAATGACGGAAATTTCTCATACTCGTCCGAGGTGGAGGTTCAAACAACGACCGAAGCGAAAGCATTCTCTCTCAAACAGAATTTTCCGAATCCGTTCAATCCTTCAACATCCATCAGCTATGAACTTGCTGCGGCTGGACGTGTGTCGGTGACAATTGTGGATATGCTTGGAAAAACCGTCTCGGTGTTGGTCAACGGACCACAGGAAGCAGGAGCATATACAGTCCGCTTCGACGGCAGCGGTCTTGGGAGCGGCATCTATCTTTGCAGACTGGAAGCCGGAGGGATGGTCCACGTGAATAAAATGATCCTGGTAAAATAGATCCGATGAAGAACATGTTGAACTTCCGTACAATCGCCGCACGATTTGAGGACAGGAAACGATCGATCACGGCAGCAGAGATCCGTAACGTAATAGAACTTTCGCTCGTTTGTTCCGCTGATGCTGATGTCTGGACAAGTCATCTTTCGCAATTCGGACTGAGGCCATCCGTGATGAATGGGAAAGCATCACTGCTCATTTCCGTCACCAATCTGATTTACTCTGGGATCCCGTTCAAGGAATTCGTCCTATCGATCTCGATCCGGAATCCTGACAGCGGTTCAGAGTATGACTCGGTGTTCATGCTGACGGCGTATAATTCGAATCCATTCTTCGCCTGGTCTGAAAAGAATATCTTCTCCACTCCGTTCCGCCGAGGTGAGATCGTGTTTGATACCGATAAATTCTCCGGAGCGGAACTCTTTGAATCCGGCGTGCCGTTGATGCGGCTGTATCATGCAACGGAGCCGAGCAGATTGTTCCGGGTCCCGAGATCCGAAGGGCATGAAATGTGGAAGGGGACGGTCTTCTTTCCGGATGAAGCCGGATCGGGAACGGTTCCATGCAAATGCTTCCGTGCGACACTCACAGGGTGGGGACGTAGGATCGAATTCCGCCCGGAAAAAGATTCGCTGATGCTGAACGCTTGGAACGGGAACACGATCCTCGGTCTGATGAAGGAATCCGGTATTCAAGGTGAAGAGTGGTTCATTCGTACGAATTCATTCCACCGTAAATCGATGACATATCGGTACGCAAGGAGCAGCGACGGACAACTTTAGTGTCTTAACGATCTCCGAATGGAAGGGTGATGGATATCGTTCCATCCCATCGGGGAACAATCATACAATCAAAACATACTTGACAGGAGCATCAATGAAGAAAGCGCACTCGATCTATTGTTCTATCATCGTATTAATTTCACTGCTGAGTTTCAGCGGATGCAGTAAAGAAAGTGATCCGGCAAGTTCCGGGAGCACGAATACGGTTTTGTTTTCGACTCCCGGTTCCATGGCATTTAAATCCTCACAGCAGGATTTTACGGCGAGCGGTATCTTTGACACGACCATGACGAAAGGACAGGCGGGAGGTGCATTCCAATTCAAGGAAGGGAATGTCAATCTGGTCGTGGTGATGAGCTACAAGATCGTCTCGGATACGAGTTATTCTGTCGCTTACGTGGGGATCATTGATACACTGAATCCTGTGGCGACCGGAGAATATCCGATCTGGCTGCCGAGCGGAAGCAGATCGGCAATGTTCGGATATATTCCCTCATTCAATCCGAAGAAACAGGTGCCGGACACCTATATTCTGATGTCGGGTGTCGTGAATGTGACATCGATGAGCGCAACCGCTATTCAGGGGACAGTGAACGGGAGCGGTATCAATCTTCTCGATACCACGAAATCCATCACGGTGACGGACGGAACATTCTCGGTTCCTGTCGTTCAGTACAAACCATTCAATCTGAAACTGAATCCGGGTGTGCCGGAGCCGGAAATGCCCGCTGATGCGATGAAGAACGCCGTGCGGAATATTATCAAAAAAAATGTATACTGAAAAAATCGACAAGGGACCGGCACGGCGTCGGTCCTTTTGGATACATTCTGATGATTCTCGGTGCAACAACATGAAAATATCGTCTATAATTGTCATCTGCGTGATTCTTCTCCCGGCAGCGGTCCGTGCGCAGGAGAGTACTGCGCGAACATATTTGGCACTGTACGGAGGCACCGGTTCACTCGCGGTCAAAGATGAATTCATTTCGCTGCGGAAGTATTCCGGAACATTCTCAACATTTGGAGCCGAATGGGGAACAAAGCAGGACAGTGTTAAGAATTCATTCGGGATAGAATACCAGCATGGCAGCAATGTCAGGAACAATAATTCCGGTGCGGAAGTGTTCCATATGCGGATGATCTTCGATCATCAATCGTTCCTCAAAAAGATCTCGGTGTTCGGGAATGATGCCGATTGGTATGTTGGTCCGGCAGGGATCATGGCGATGCACATCCGTTCACAGCAAGTGGCATTGAAGGATGAAATGTACTCGGATTATATGTCATTCTTCCTGGAAAATTCCATTGCAGTCTCAACATCGGTGATCATGCCGATGGGTGGATCCTGGGTGATCAATGCCGGCGCGACGATGGATGTGGTCACCATCGGATTGAGAATGATCGATAATACAAAAACAGAAAAAGATCAGATGGTAAAAATATTGTTCCCATGGTCAAATCTGAATGGCCGATGTGATCTTGGTGTTGAATATCGGCTCAGCGACGACCTCTCCGTTTCCGGAAAATATATGTTCCAATTTGTGAGAAATACGGCGTGGAATGATCTGTTCATCGCCGTTGATAATGCGGTCGTTAGAGTGTCCTATGTCTGGTAGAATATTTATCGGTTTGATTTTTCTGGTCATTTTCTACGGATGCAGCGATCTGTTCGTGCCCGACAATGCTCCGGAACTGAACAGTGAGGATCTTGAGACGGCGTGGTCCAAGATAAACGAGGTCTATCCGTTCCTGCAGTTCAAAAAGATCAACTGGGACAGTCTCCATACAGTTTATAGGGCGAAGGTGGAACGTATTCATGGAGATGATATATTCTTTGTGCTCTCTGATCTGATTGCTGAGTTGAAGGACGGTCATGTTGCACTCTATTCCCGCGGCGGGGGAGCTCCCGTGATACCGTATATGACCCCCCGGCAATTGAAGGCCGGGAAACTGTATGATCCTGAAATTGTAAGGAATTATTTTCCATTGTCTCTGACCGGTGAAAATAATATTGAATACGGTATCTCTCCGGAACGCGTCGGATATATTTATATTGGGGCCTTCAAGGAAGGGACATGGGCATATGATATCGACGCCGTGCTCGATGCGATGAAGGATGTGAAAGGGTTGATCATCGACGTGCGAAGCAACGGAGGAGGAACGACTGTTGCTTCGGAGATCATTCTCGGGAGATTTATCGAGTATCAGCTTCAGGGACCCCAGTTTTACCGCTATGGAGTGAAATTACCGCTGGGATATGTTCGTGCTCGCGGTCCATATCAATGGAAGAAGCCAACGGTGGTTCTCATCAACGGAGCCTCGTTCAGTACGGCGGAGATATTCCCGGAAATGATGAAACAGCTTCCGTTCGTCACTGCGGTCGGCGATACGACCGGCGGAGGCGGAGGAGGATATGATTACTATTCGCTTCCGTCTGGGACAAAGATCAGGATTCCGATGCAGGAATTTCTGCGGTATGATGGTATGCGGGTTGAATGGAACGGAATTCTCCCCGATAGTCTCGTCATACAAAATCCTCAACACCTGGCCCAAGGCCGTGATGATCAATTGGAGTATGCGCTGCAATTCCTGCGATAGACGACCCACCGCATCGAAAAAACCCTTCCGTTTATTGATGAAGAAAGTGGTATATTTCAAAGAAATAAAAATATTCCTCCACCAATTTCGATGTCATCATGATCCTACTTCTTTCGTTCATTGCATTCCTTCTTCAACTGGATCCACCAAAAGAAGCGCTTTCTTCTATCACCGCCGAGAAACTCCGGTCGCACATTGCGGTTCTTGCACACGATTCACTCGAGGGACGCGGACCCGCATCCAACGGCGACCGGAAAGCGACCGCATATATCGTTTCCCAATTCAAAAAATTCGGATTAAAGCCCGCCGGTGATAAGGGGTCGTACATTCAACGGGTCCCGCTCGTGGGTGTTACGGTCGATCCATCAACTGTGCTGAAGATCGGGAACGGGAAGCAGACGGTCGATCTGCAATACTCCAAAGATTTTGTCGCCACCACCGGAACATATGAACCATCGATCACGCTGAACAATGCGGAACTGGTCTTCGTCGGTTACGGTATCGTCGCGCCTGAGCAGCAGTGGAATGATTACAAGGATGTCAGTGTGAAAGGAAAGATCATTGTGATGATGAACAACGATCCTTCTTCGGATGATATCAATTTCTTTGCGGGAAAAGGGCGTACATATTACGGACGGTGGACCTACAAATATGAAATTGCCGCGGAGCAGGGAGCACTCGGTGCAATCGTCATCCACACCACCTCATCCGCCGGATATCGGTACGAAGTGATCCAGAATTCATGGAGCAGAGAGATGTTCGATCTGGATGAGAAAAAAGCCGGCAACAGGCTCAGCTTGAAAGCATGGACGACCGAAGAAGCGACAAGAAAGTATTTTGCACTGGCGGGATTTTCTCTCGATTCCCTGACGAAACTTGCAGAACAACGCACATTCAAGCCGATCCCTCTCGGCATTACGATGAATGCCCTGATAAAATCCACCGTCAAACGCATTGAGACGAATAATATCATCGCTAAAGTGGAAGGGAGCGATCCTCTTCTGAAGGACCAGCATGTCATCATCACCGCTCACTATGATCATTTTGGCATCGGCCGTCCGATCAATGGTGACTCCATCTATAATGGTGCGGCGGACAATGCTTCCGGAACGTCGCTGATGATCACACTTGCGGAAATATTTGCAGGTCTAAAAGAAAAACCGAAACGATCCATGCTGTTCGCTGCAGTGGCGGCGGAAGAGCAGGGGCTGCTCGGCTCAAAGTACTATGCGAACAATCCCACCGTGCCCGCATCGAAGATCGTAGCGAACATCAATACGGATGTGATCAATGTGATCGGAAGGACCTCGGATATCTCCTGGCAGGGGAGCGACCGTTCATCATTAGGGAATGATCTGGCGGTGATCGCTAAAGATCTTGGGCTTTCCATCTTACCGGACCTTGCACCCGAACAGGGAGGATTCTTCCGCAGCGACCATTTCAGTTTCGCGAAGGTCGGTATACCGTCCATGTCCATGGGAGGCGGCAGGACATTCGTCGGTGTCGATACCGCATTCGTCCGGATGATGCATGAGCGAAGTGGAAAGAACTATCATCAACCGAGCGATGAGATCTCGCCGGACTGGAATTACGACGGAGCACTGCAGCAGGCGGAGATCGTGATCCGTGTAGCATGGCGTGTCGCCAATATCATCGAGATGCCGTACTGGAACAGCGGAAGTGAATTCGGGTCTATCCGGGAGCGGTCCCTTCGTTTGAAGTGAGCAGACGATACTTCCATTAAAGTATTCTAATGAGAGCGGAAGTCATTCCGCTCTTTGTATTTTAGAAATATTTGATACATTAATGGAAGAAAAAACGGTTCCTTTTCTTTCGCTGACCACCATTACCGAAATACCGCTCTATGGAGAAGCATTCATTAAAAATACAGTGGACCGATGACCTTTCCACGGGGCATCTTCCCACCGATAACCAACATCGGATGCTGATCGATATCATCAACGAACTTGCTGATGCCATCGAAAAAGACGAGACACCGATAAAGATGAATGAGATACTCCAGCTGCTCTATCATTATACCGAGTGGCATTTTGAACGGGAAGAAGAGTGTATGGCACGAACGAAATGTCCGCTCGGTGAAAAGAATAAAAAAGCGCACTGTATCTTCATTGATAAGCTGAAAGCATTCCAGAACGAATATCGAGAAGATCCTTCGAAGGACTTTGCCGAGCGTGTCTATAAAGAACTCATCAATTGGCTGTTGGACCACATCCGGGGCATCGATACCGGATTACGGGCGTATGTGAGTTCTGAACCTTGATCACTGTTCCATCTCCTTTCTTCCTTCCATTTAGCACACTCGCAAAGTAATTTAAGACCGTTGAATCCTGTTCTTCGTAAAACCCGGGGTTGTGTCGGTTGCTTCTTGGACAAAACTTCTCTACAATTTCTCTCATCCACCAATATGGCTATTCGTTCTTTCCTCCGCCATGGCACTTCATCCTTCATTGTCCAAAAATGCGGATGCAGAAGTTCATTCAATCCATACCATTTAAGACGGCGGTCCTCTATATCGTTGTCGCCGGGGCATACATCCTGTACTCCGATTATCTGCTCTCGCTGGTTACCTCATCGCCGGATGTTCTGACGAAGATCCAAACGTACAAAGGGCTTGGATTCGTCCTCATCACCGGAGCGATGCTATATCTGTACATCTCCCGCCAATTGAACATTGTAGCACAGGAGCGTTCAGACCGTGTGAAAGCAGAGAACCTTTCTCTAGACAGTGAACAAATGTACAGGATGTTGTTCCAGAACAGCGGCGAGGCAATATTGTTGACGGATCCTACCGGCAAGATCTTTTCCGCCAACCCTTCTGCTTGTGAATTGTTCGGAAAATCAGAGGAGGAACTATGCGCGGTGGGGAGGAAAGGGATCACCGATCTATCCGACCCCAGATTGACTGCAGCGATCGAAACACGAAAAAGGACCGGTACATTCAAAGGTGATTTGACCTTCATCCGCAGCGATGGGACAACATTCATCGGAGAGTGTTCCACGAATGTCTTCAATGATATCAACGGTAAGGAACGGACGAGCATGATCATCCGTGACCTTACCGATCGGAAAAAAGCGGAAGAAGAGATCCGCAGGTTCAATGAGGAACTGGAACAACGTGTTCGAGAACGGACCGCCGAATTGCACGAAGTGAACAGCGAACTGGAATCCTTCAATTATTCCGTTTCGCACGACCTTCGCGCCCCGCTGCGCGCCATCGACAGTTTTACGGCGATCCTCTGGCAGGACCACTGTCATGAACTCGATGATGATGCACGCTCGTTGATGCAGAATGTCAGGAATAACGCCAAGAAGATGGACCAGCTTATCAACGGCCTGCTGTCGCTTTCCTGTGTCGGACGGCAGGGGTTGAATATGGAACTCACCGTGATGAACGATCTTGTTAGCGGAGTCTTGGATGAAGTTCTGCATGGTGTCGACCGGACCCGACTGCAGTTCGAGCTACAGCCTCTGCCGGATACCGTTTGTGACCGTGTCTTGATGCGGCAGGTTTGGTACAATCTTCTATCCAATGCGGTCAAATATTCTTCAAAGAATGAATCACCCAGGATCGAGATCGGCAGCATGAACGAAGGGAAGACCATCCGGTATTATGTGAAGGATAATGGGGTCGGATTCAATATGGCGCATGCGGATAAACTGTTCGGGATCTTCCACCGTCTGCATGGCGCGGACCAATTCGACGGTGTGGGTATCGGACTTTCCATTGTCAAGCGTATCGTCACCAGGCATGGCGGAACTGTCTCTGTTCATGGGGCCGAATCACTTGGAGCTACTATTGGATTTACTTTGCCGGGCATTATTCCCTCTCAGCAGATCTCGGCGTGATCAATTGAGCATTCCGTGAACATCACTCCATACCATACACTATCTGTTTACCGTATGAAATTATTCTTCTCTGTTATCTGCCTGATCCTCGTTATCTCCGTTCATGCGTCTTCCCGCTCCGTTCAGAGATTCTCTTCCATCGGTGATCTTGCATTGGAGAGCGGTGACACATTGTATGACTGTTCCGTTGGGTATCGGACATTCGGTATACTCAATGCTGACCGATCGAATGCAATTCTCTATTGCACGTGGTATATGGGGAAGAGTGCCGACCTTGAAGGTTCGCTGGGACCGGGCGGTTATCCCGACACAACAAAATATTTTGTGATCGCAGTGGATGCGCTGTGCGACGGTGTATCATCATCGCCCTCCAACAGCCGGAGGCAGCCGGGAGAGATGTTTCCCGGCATTACTATTCATGATATGGTAGAATCGCAATACCGGATGGTAAAGAAAGAATTTGGCATCATTCAGCTGTACGGGATCGTCGGAGGTTCGATGGGAGGGATGCAGGTATTCGAATGGCTTGTGTCGTATCCGACGTTCATGAAGAAAGCGGCGGCAACCGTCGGTACTCCTCAGCTCACGGTGTACAACAAACAGGGACTAACAATTCTGAGAACGATCATCGAATACGGAAGGAAGTATTCCATCAGCGAGTTGGACCAATCCGCACTTTATTCTATGTCCTTTGCCATGCTTCTTCGCACTCCCGAATTTATCAACAAAAATAATTCTCAGGAAAAGCTCGATTCGTATCTCAATTCTTTCCGGAAGGATTCCATCCGTTCGGAACGCTTCCTTGATCTTCGGTATCAGCTTGATGCGATGCTGAAACATAATATTTACCGCAATGAAAATAATGACATTGCTGCGACCGTCAAAAAGATCAAAGCGAAGATCCTGCTGATCGTAGCAACAAAGGACCTGACCGTGAATTCCGATCCCGCCGTTCAATTTGCAAATGCTGCCAAAGCATCGATCATCGAATTGACGAATGACTGCGGTCATCTTGCCCCGGGCTGTGAGCAGAAAAGAACGAGTGAAGCAATGCTATCATTCTTTAATAATTGATATTATTGATTTAGTATAGAGAATCACTGTTTTTGCGTTCTTGCAATTGAAACGCCCTATCTTTGCGCTTTTTCCTATTTCATGGAAAAACGGATTTTCCCCTCTTGAATACACCGCTATTTTCCACCATTTCCGGCCATATTTTTTGGTTCACTATTTGAAGTGTTGTCCCCATAGTGTGATCATCGGCGAACCAATTAGCACTTTCGCCACGAAGACACAAATTTTGGGAAAAATATTACCACTAAAAATTGACATACAAAGTATTCATTATTTGTGGGATTTTGTGTCTTAGTGCTTTTGTGGCAGAGATCTAACACATAGCCACGAAGAAGCTAAAACACGAATCTGTTAAAAAATAATAACACAATAAAGAGCATCCGGAAATGCACGAGCTTTCCATCGCAGAAAATATCGTTGAGATCATCCATCAGTATGTTCCCAAAGAAGAACGGACCCGTGTCCGCCATGTGTTCACTTCTGTCGGTGAGCATTCGGGAGTGGTCGGTGATTCGCTGGAGTTCTCTTTCCAAGCCATCACTATTTCGACGGATCTTGAGAAAGCGACATTGGAGATCGAAACGGTCCCATTCATCATCAAGTGCAAGGACTGCAGCAAAGAATCCCGTACGGAAATGGGGAGCAGGCAATGTCCTGAATGCAGCAGTCTGAACACAACGGTCGTATCGGGAACGGAACTGCGAGTGCGCGAAATTGAAATGGAAGACGAATAACAGGAGAACCTATGAGTGTGATCACTATCGAACGGAAAGTACTGGAAAAGAATGACGAACTCGCGCGGCGCAACCGCGATCTGTTCGCACAGCATAAAAATTTCGTCATTAATCTTGTCAGCTCTCCCGGCTCCGGTAAGACGAGTCTGCTTGAAGCGACCCTGACGAAGCTGCGCGAGAAGATCACTGTTGCCGTGATCGAAGGGGATGTGCAGACGGACCTTGACGCGCAACGTGTGGCGAAGTTCAATGTTCCCGTGGTGCAGATCGTGACGAACGGCGGCTGCCATCTTGAAGCGCGTCTCGTGTACGACGCGATGGTGAACGTCGATCTTGCTAAAACAGATCTGCTCGTGATCGAGAATGTCGGAAATCTCGTCTGTCCCGCAAATTATGATCTCGGTGAAGCGCATAAAGTGGTGGTGCTGAGCGTGACGGAAGGGGACGATAAACCGTTGAAGTATCCTTCAATGTTCCGGAATGCATCGGTGCTGATCGTGAATAAAGTGGACCTGCTTCCCTATGTCAGTTCCGATGTCGAAACATTGAAGAAGAATGCGCTCAGCATCAATCCCGATCTGATCGTATTCGAGATCTCGTGCAGGGTCGGCACGGGCATCGATGCGTGGTGCGACTGGCTGATCAATCAATCCAAAAAGTAAAGGATCGTTATGGAAATCCTTCTTCTCTCTGCACTGACGATCGGCATTATCCATGCTACCGCACCCGATCACTGGCTTCCGTTCGTAATGATCGGGAAAGCGAACCAATGGTCCCGATGGAAAACGACGAATGTCGTTATCCTTGCGGGACTCGGACATGTCGGTTCCAGTGTGCTCATTACCGTCGTCGGCGTAATGCTCGGAGCAGCGTTGGAACATGTGAACGGCTGGGAAGCAGTGCGTGGAAATGTTGCATCGCTGCTGCTGATCGTCTTCGGTGCGGTCTATGCAGTGTGGGGTATGTTCAATTACGGAAAGCACACCCATGAACATTCGCATCATCATGACCATCCTCACGGTGAGAATAAAGCGAAGATCGTTTCATATTGGACCCTTTTTGCGCTGATCATTTTTGGTCCGTGTGAACCGCTTATTCCATTGTTATTTGCTTCGATCCCGTACGGATGGTTTGCCATCACAGGGATCTTTGTGGTGTTCGGTGTTGTCACTATTGCTATGATGCTGCTGCAGGTGCATTTGGCGATGCTTGGACTTTCATTCATGAGGTCGCACTTCTTTGAGGATGCCTCTCACGTGATCGCCGGTGTGGTGATCGTGTTGACAGGGATACTGATCCGTGTTATGGGAATTTAGTCTTGCAATGGATCCTTCGACTCCCTCGCCAAAGAGCGGCTCGGTCGCTCAGGATGACTGTGAGTAGTTTATTGGTATTATTGACGGATTGTTCTTCTTCGCGTTTTTTTAGCGTTCTTCGCAGATAAAATATTATGGCTCAGATCATCAGGCATCAAATCATTATTCACGGCGCGGTACAGGGGATCGGATTCCGTCCCTTCATCTACCGTCTTGCCGGTGAATTGAAACTGAACGGCTGGGTCTCGAATATTCCCGAAGGCGTGGTGATCGAAGCAGAAGGAACTGAGGAACAGCTGGAACAATTCAAGATAAAGATCGATTCTGATAAACCGGTTCTTGCAGCTATTTATACATGTGAAGTGACCGTGCTGGATGCAGCCGGATATTCTTCGTTTGAGATCCGCGAGAGTGTCCAATCCGGAAAAAAACAAGCTGCGATCCTGCCGGATATCGCTGTTTGTCCCGATTGCCTGCGCGAATTGTTCGATCCGAATGACCGCCGGTTCCGGTACCCGTTCATCAACTGCACGAATTGCGGACCGAGACTCACGATCATCGAAGCGCTGCCGTATGACCGGGCAACGACATCGATGAAAAAATTCACTATGTGTCCGGATTGTCAGAAGGAATACGATGATCCGAACAACAGAAGATTCCATGCGCAGCCGAATGCCTGTCCGAAATGCGGTCCGCACGTTGTGCTGACAACGAATGCCGGGAAGAAGATCGCCGAATATGACGATGCTGTCCTGCAGACAGCCGATGCAATCCGCAAAGGACTGATCGTTGCAGTGAAAGGGATCGGCGGATTCCATTTGATGGCGGATCCATTCAATGATAAAGCGGTGCGCTCCCTTCGTGAACGGAAACACCGCGAAGAGAAACCGTTCGCATTGATGGTCCCAACCGTTGCAGAAGCCAAACAATATTGTTCCATCGGTGAGGCGGAAGAAAAAGCGATGTTTTCAACACATGCGCCGATCGTTCTCGTTAAAAAGAATACTGGTGAGACGAAATTATCACATCAGATAGCGCCAAATAACCCGATGCTCGGCGTGATGCTCCCGTATTCTCCCCTCCATCATCTGCTGATGCGGGAATTGTCGCAGCCGGTGATCGCAACGAGCGGAAATCTTTCCGATGAGCCGATCTGCACGGAGAATGAGGATGCGCTCGAAAAATTGGGGGGTATCGCCGATCTCTTCTTATTGCATGATCGGCCGATCGTCCGCCACGCGGATGATTCCATCATTCGTATCATCGCCGGAAGGGAAATGGTCATCCGCAGAGCGAGAGGACTTGCGCCGCTGCCGGTGCTCCTTCCGCAGGATCCGGGTACAACGGTACTCGCGGTCGGTGCGCATCTGAAGAATACAGTCGCACTCAATGTCGGCCGCAGTGTCTTCGTCAGCCAGCATATCGGCGATCTGGAGACCGAGCAATCGCTCGATGCGTTCAAAAGGACCATCGCGGATTTCAAAACGATGTATGCCGTGACACCCGAATATGTTGTGACGGATAAACATCCCGAATATCTTTCTACGCAATATGCCGGGGAGCTGAACATCCCGGTGAAGCAGGTACAGCATCATGCCGCGCATATCTTTTCGTGTATGGCGGAAAACCATTTAACAGATGAGGTCTTCGGTGTTTCCTGGGATGGTACCGGACTTGGCGACGACGGAACGATCTGGGGAGGCGAATTCTTCCACTATGCTGAACGTGAAATGAAACGGATTGGAACATTCCGTTCCTTTCCGCTGCCCGGCGGCTCATCTGCGATCAAAGAACCGCGGCGGTCGGCATTGGGGATGCTCTATGAAATGAGCGGCGGCAAGATCGGTTCGCTCATGCAGAATTGTTCAATCGAACAGTTCTCCCAGCAGGAAGTGTCCACGCTGGTGCAGATGATGGAAAAGGATTTTAATTCACCGCGGACGTCGAGTGCCGGAAGGATCTTCGATGCGGTCAGTTCGCTGACGGGTCTGAAGCATAAGATGGGATATGAGGGACAAGGGGCGATGGAACTGGAATCCATCATCGGTGATGATACGAGTGAGGAGCATTATACATTCTCACTCGCACCAAGGTCGGGAGACGGGGATATCACAGAGGTCCGCTGGGAAGAGATGATCAACGACATCATGCGTGAGATGAAGGATCTTTTCCCGAAGAGGTCCATCTCCCGAAAATTCCACAATACGATGGCCGAGATCATCATTGCGATGGCGGAGCGCTCCGGTGCGAAGAATGTCGTACTGAGCGGCGGATGTTTCCAGAATGCGTATCTCACGGAGCGGACGATCATGCGTCTGAAGCAGGAAGGATTCGTCCCATACTGGCATCAGCGCATCCCGCCGAATGACGGCGGCATCTCGCTCGGTCAATTGTACGGCGCAGTGCTTATGGAGAAATAAAGTGACATTGATGAAGAAATGATGCTGTAATGAGAATTATTTTAATTGGAGAACAATTATGTGTCTAGCAGTTCCCGGAAAAATTGTTGAGATCGAATCAACGGTGGAACCGATGATGGGGAAGGTCAGTTTCGGCGGTATCGTCAAAAAAGTTTGTCTGGACTGGGTGCCGGACATCAAGCTTGGCGAGTATGTGATCGTTCATGTCGGATTCGCCATCAGCAAGGTGAATGAAGAAGAAGCGTTGGAAACATTGAAGATGTTCCAAGAGATGGAGCAGGGGCTTGATGAACTGAATGAAGGCGAACAGCCTGTCTCGAACGATACGGACAAGACCAACTGAGGCATTATGCGCTATGTTGATGAATACCGAAGTGAAGCGGCCGCGAAAGCGCTCTCCGAGAAGATCCATGCCGTCACCACGAAAGAGTGGACGCTCATGGAGATCTGCGGAGGACAGACCCACACGATCGTTAAGACAGGAATTGAAGAATTACTTCCGTCCAAAATAACATTGGTGCATGGACCGGGCTGTCCTGTCTGCGTAACGCCGCTGGCCATCATCGATAAAGCGATCGCCATCGCTTCAATGCCGGGAGTGATCTTCACATCGTTCGGTGATATGCTGCGTGTTCCCGGTTCATCAAAGGACCTGCTGAGTGTGAAAGCATCGGGCGGTGATGTGCGCATCGTCTATTCACCGCTTGATGCTGTGATGATCGCGAAGCAGAATCCCGAAAAAAAGGTCGTCTTCTTTGCTGTCGGCTTTGAAACCACTGCTCCCGCCAACGCAATGGCGGTGGCACAGGCGGAGAAGATGAATGTGACGAATTTCTCAATTCTTTCATCCCATGTGCTCGTTCCTCCCGCGATGGAAGCGTTGCTCTCATCCGGCGTCAGCAAGGTGCAGGGATTCCTCGCCGCCGGCCATGTCTGCACGATCATGGGATATGAGGAATATTTTCCGATCGCGGAAAAATACAAGATCCCGATCGTTGTGACAGGATTCGAACCGGTGGATATCCTTCAAGGGATCTACATGGCAGTGAAGCAGCTCGAGGAGGGACGGCACGAAGTGGAGAATCAATACTCCCGTTCAGTCTCCCGTGTCGGAAATGTTCCCGCACAGACTGTGATCAATAAGATCTTCTCCGTTGTGGACCGGACATGGCGCGGTATCGGTGAGATCCCGATGAGCGGTCTTGGACTTCGGAAAGAATACCTGCGTTATGATGCTGAGACCATCTTTGATGTAGGAAATATCTCTGTTGCCGAATCTCCGCTCTGTATTTCTGGACAGATCATGCAGGGATTGAAGCGTCCACATGAATGTTCTGCGTTCGGCAAAGAATGCAATCCCGAACATCCTGTCGGAGCTCCGATGGTCTCATCTGAAGGGGCATGTGCCGCATATTTCCATTACGGTAAACTGAAGAAATAACAGATTTTATTTTTGCGTCAATCGCCCAATACTTTTTCAAAGATCATCAATGGATCCCCGACAACATCGTTCGGGGATGACACGCGTTAAGGTTGTCATTCCCGTCCCAAGGGGATCCCTTCGGGACATGATCCTGGCGGGAATCCAATAAGGACCAAAGCGGGAAATATTATGAATCATAAGATAACTGAACCTGCTGATTTTTCCGTCGGTCTTGCGTGTCCGATTCCGATCGCAAATTACCCGGCGGTGACGATGGCGCACGGCGGCGGCGGGAAACTGACGCATCAGCTTATCCAATCGATGATCGCTGCCCATTTTAACAATCCTGCGCTGACCCAGCTTCACGACGGAGCGATCCTCCCGGCACACGGTGAGAAACTGGCGTTCTCAACGGATTCCTATGTGATCAATCCTGTGTTCTTCCCCGGCGGCAACATCGGCGAACTCTCGGTGTATGGAACAGTGAATGATCTGACGATGTGCGGCGCGAAAGCGAACTATCTTTCTGCTTCCTTTATCATAGAGGAAGGTCTTCCAATGGAAGAGTTATGGAGGATCGTCCAAGCGATGAAAGCGGCCGCGGACCGTAGCGGTGTGCAGATTGTCACCGGCGATACGAAAGTGGTGGACCGCGGAAAAGGGGACAAGATCTTCATCAATACTGCCGGCATCGGAACGATCCATCCGGAACGCATCATTGATCCAACGAAAGCAAAGACCGGTGACAAGATCATCGTCAGCGGCGAGATCGCTCAGCACGGTATCGCCATCATGTCCGTGCGGCAGGGACTGGAATTCGAGACGACGATCGAGAGTGATTGTGCTCCGCTCAACGGACTTGTTGATGCGATGTTCGAAGTATCAAAGAATATTTCCGTGCTCCGTGATCCGACACGCGGCGGTGTTGCGAGTGTTCTGAATGAGATCGCAGAGAGTTCCAAGTGCGGTATCCGCATCACCGAAGAAAGTATCCCCATCGCCGAAGAGGTCCGCGGTGCATGCGAGATCCTCGGGTTCGATCCGCTCTATGTTGCGAACGAAGGGAAGCTGATCGCATTCGTCTCCGCCGCTGATGCGGAAAATATTCTCAGTGCAATGCGAAGTCATCCTCTCGGAAAAAACGCATCCATCATCGGCGAGGTCGTATCAGAACATCCCGGCGTTGTCGTGATGAAAACATCCATCGGCAGTTCGCGTGTGGTTGATATGCTCTCGGGAGAACAACTACCGCGTATCTGTTAGTATTGTTCACCACGGAGTTCACGGAGAACACGGAGAATAAATGTAGGTCCGGACTTTTACCCGCCATGTATTTTGGCGGGCCTGTCCGGACCAGCATTTAACAATAGAACACGGATTCGACGGATTTGGCGGATTTGCGCAGATACGAAATGTAGGTCCGAGCGTTGCTCGGACCATGATTTAAGAACATTAACCGCAAAGGCACTAAGACGCAAAGATAATTGTAGGTCCGGACTCCTGTCCGGACCAGCATTTAACAATAGAACACGGATTCGAC
>JBMOHT010000042.1:0-24229 GCA_049317705.1 Bacteroidota bacterium
ACTGAATCTTTCGGTATCGTCAAGGAATCGGTAAAGATGTTCTCCCTATAGTCGCCGGCATCATACAGTATTTGGAATCTTTCTTTCGGACCTGAAGCAAGGTCCGTGAACTCTGCCTGATGTTCCGATCTTCGCTGCAGAATGAATCCGCCCTGAGATGCTATCAGACTGTACCATGTAAGTGCAGCGTGGTGATCGGCGGTCATCACGCCGTTGAATCCGAGCGGGACCTTCGGCGGATACTGTGGTGATTCGATGTCGGAAGGATTATTCAGGCGGAGTTCGGGGGTTTCCGTACATCCGATGCATGTGAGCACTGCGGACAGAACGAAGAGATGAATGACCGCATTCCTGTGACGGCGCAGTTCAATTCGTATAAATGTTGGTATCAATTCACGGAATGCCATCGGTAATTCATCTTCCAGAAATTGATGATGCCGGCTTGTCCCAATCCGAACACAGTCTTACCATCCGCGGAAAAATAGATCCGTTTATTCCATCCAAACAGACCATTGAGCTTTGCCGGTGTGTACGGAGTGCGCAGATCGTACAGCCACGAACCGTCATAGTCCGCAACTGCCATCATCGATCGGTCCGCATTGAACGCAATGTGGTTCTGTGAACTGCCGGCGAGGAACTGCGTCGATTTCGAAGGGGAATTCGAGGTCACTTCTCTGATGGTGGTGCCGCTTGCGAGATAGATCTCATTTGCCGATGCAAAATATGGATTCGGGATGAATGCAAAATTCGGAATGCTCGAGATCTTGGTGCGGGTATTCAGGTCCCATACTGAAATTGAATCTTCGCCGCCGACAATGAGACGTGAATCATCGGGACTGATCCAAAGATCGAGTGCATCACTCGTCAGTTCGGGGAATGTGTAAAGGGAATCGCCCGTTTCGATGTTCCAAAGTTTTACATGCTGATTGATGTTGTTGTTGACGGTGGCAAGGATGGTGCTCCCCGGCATGGACGACACTGCAAGACCGAAATGATTGTCCCCCGCATCAATGGTCCTCTTCAGCACTCCGCCCGGAAATGAATAGATCTTCACGATATTACGCATGCTGATCGCCAACAGCGTATTATTGTAATTCAGCGCCGAAGTATTCGGCGACATCCCGTTCGTGGTGGTCTGAAATGATGCGACAATGTTCCCGGTGGTATAGTCATATGCACGGACCCATCCGTTATCTCCAATGGCGATGATCGTTGATCGGTCTTTGGTGACGATCATTTCAAGAGGATATTCCCCTGTTGCAATTTCCCGAACTTTTGTTGTAGACCCCAGGTCATACGCGATGGAATATTTCCCGGGGGCATAGACATGGTTGTTGTCCGTAACGGTCGAGAATCGGTATGTATATTTTTTTGCGGGATCAAGGAGTGAATCTGTATAGGTCGAGTATGCGCTGTAGATCCGGGCGATCTGTGCAAATTCGGACAGGGAATCTTTCCGTTCAATGGCGGTGTACACGGGAAAATTGTTGGTCACCGTCCAGCGAAACGTGGCCGATGTTGATGCTCCTGTGACCGAGATCTCCGTCGGCGGTATCAGCACGACCTGAACGGTTGTTGATCCGGAGAATTCCGATGCATGATATTTTGTCGCAGCGGCGATCCGGTAATAATACATCGTATCCCTCAGCAACCGCGTTCTGTCGAGGAATCGGAAGTATTGATTATTGTTTTCCTTCGTCCCGAATTGCTCGAGCTCATCTTTCGTCACCGTTGCAATGGTGGCGTACGATGACTGGTGCTGTGAACGACGCTGAAGGATGTAGTGTTCCGGCGAATCTGTAATGCCGGACCAGCTGACAGAGACAACACTGTCGCTGACGAGCGATGCGGAAAGATAGAGGGGAATACGCGGTACGTAGGATACGGATTCCGAATCATATGCATTGCTGAACGAAAGAACGGGGGTCTCCTCGCAGGAACTGAGCAGCGCGCAGAACAGGAATACGAGAAGCGATTTTCCTTGATGTGATCGCATATAATTAAAATGATATCGAATAATTCAATGAGAGAGAGCGGGGATCATTCTGCTGTAACGATAAAAATGGTCCGGCGCCGGTCAGCTCGGTGATGCTGTCATCCTTTGAATGGAAGAAGTATACATCAAGTCCGTTGAGTGTCCAGATAACGGCACTGATCAACGACGCAGTATTGAGTTTTTTTGTCGATTGATCCAGTGCGTCGTGCGCAGCGATCAATTGCGCCCGTGCGGGAGCGATGAACTTCTCATTCGTAATAATATTGTATCGCTTTTGTGCATCATCAAAAAGGGACTGTTTGTCGCTCTGTTGTGAACTGAGTTTCGTATAATTCACTATACTCATCACACCGGCACCAAGGAACGCTAATCCTTTCAAAGCACTTCCATCCATCAGCTGTGCCGATCCCGGGATGATGATGCCGTAGGTCAGTTTGGTATAGGAGAAGAACCGCATGTCGGCGCGGAGTTCTTTTGATCCGAAGGAGTTGACGGAAAAGCTGCGTTCAATACGTGCGCCGGATTCCGGATCACGCACAGCGATAGAGTGTCCGCCGACATTCGCATCGACAGACTCGATGCTTCCGGTGCCGATGAGTTTACCATCGAGAAAAATTTCTGCCGCCGGAAGATTGGTCGTCACCGAAAGATCCGTAGAGAATTTTTCCAGCGTCGGAGAAAGGACGATCTGCCGGTGCTCGATCAATGTCAGATCGATCTTGTATGGATAATACCGCTGCTTCACAATGGTGACTGAGATCGGCCGTGCGGTAATGGTATCGATCGTCAGCGGCGACCTTCCGTAGAGGACCCCGCCGATGAAGACCGATGCACTTTCGGGGACCGTTGTGATCTTCAATGATGCTGCAGCAATGAGTTGTTCTGAGATGGTGTCGGTCAACGATGAATATTTATTTGTCCGCGGTACATATCCTGCTTTGCTGAATTTGATCTCGATCGGTCCGGATAAGATGGAATCTGGGATCGCTCGTTGGAACGGTGTTGTACCGAAAAGGATATTGTTGATCGTAACACTGCATCCTTCGGGGACCGAGATGAAAAGAGGGCGTTTTTGCTGACCATAGAGAAGAGCAGCAGCACAGAATAAGAGTAGGACTATTCGTTTCATGAAAAGACCGTGAACGGGGAATGATGAAAGGGACCGTGGATCAGCGACAGCAGATGCACCGGGAATTAAGTGGAAAGAAAATAGCGGTAAATTACTCTTAGTGCAATAACGTGAATACGTGATTGCGCAGTTTAGGATAGATGCTTGGTAAAAAATCGGACGATTCGCTCTTCATATTCATTCTTCCCGGTATCGTGCACATCGCTGTGATGCGCGCCGGCAACGAACCAAAGTTCTTTCGGTTCATTCGCGGTGATGAAGAGTTCCTGCGTGTATTGATATTTAATGAATCGGTCCTCAATGCCGTGAATGAAGAAGATCGGTGCGTGGATGTTCGAGACAGCGGCTAGAGGAGAGACCTGCCGGTGTTTGAACAGTCCGATCGTTTCACTCCGTTTCATGGCGATGTTGCGGAGAAAATGCCACGGAAGACGCATCAGCCGCTTCTGATAATCGACAGTGATCTGCCGGAGTGTCGCGAACGATGCTTCGGATACTACAGCGCGGATGCGCGGTTCCACTGATGCTGCCTGAAGTGCGATCGCCGCACCCATCGAAGTTCCGAACACGCCGATATTCCCTATGACGATCTTCCTCTCAGCTCCGATGCTTCGGATCAGGTCCACCGCTTTCTGCACATCATACTTTTCGTGGAAGCCGTACGTGCAGTGTCGTCCGCCGCTCTCTCCGTGCGCGCGGGAATCGTACAGCAGCACATGGAAATGATGGTCATGAAAGACTTTTGCAAGGAGCAGTCCGCTCATTTTATTGTCGCCGACACCGTGCAGATAAATGATCGAGCCGACCGGCTGTTCGGCGGGAATGAACCACGCGCTCAACTGTGATTCTCCGTCACTTGCCGTGAAGCGGAGATCGTCGAATGCCAGTCCAAGCTGTGACGGTGAGACTGGCAGCCCGCGGTTTTGGTAGAAACTCTCACCGCGCCGGCGGGGATTCAACAGCATGATGGGACTGACAACGAACACCAGAGCGGATGCCGTCAGCAGGAATGCAACAAATGAAAAGAGTATGATAAGAAAGATGCTCATGGATCAGTGGAGATTATTTTTGCCCTGTAAATCGCTGTTACGTGATGATCTTTTTTATGGCATTGCATACGCGAAGGACTTCCTCTTCCGTATTATAGAAATGCGGAGCGATACGCAGTTTTCCTTCGCGGATGGAGACGACGATCTTCTGTTCATTCAATTTGTCGAACACTTTTTGTGCATCCGGCAGGATCAATGTGACGATGCCCGAACGTTTCTTATGTTCACGGGGAGTCCATATCCGGATCCTGTTCCTCTCCGCAAAATCAAAGACTAAATCCGTTAGCATCAGCAGATGCCGGTGAATGGCAGGTATCCCGACTTCATTCAGCAATGCGGCGGATTCTCCCATGGCGGCGATTCCTGCATTGTTCTGTGCGCCGTTCTCATACCGGCGGGCTGATTCATCAAGATCGATCCGGTACTGAAAGAAATTCCCGAAATGATCCCGGTTGCTTGTCCACCCGATGTTGTGCTGCTGAAGCCGTTCCTGCATCTGCTCCGTAACATACACGAATCCGATTCCCATCATTCCCATCATCCACTTGTGTCCGCTGCATGCGAGGAAATCGATCTGCGCATCCGTCACATCGAGAGGAGTGGAGCCGACTCCCTGGATCGCATCGACACAAAAGATGATATTCTTCGCTTTGCATAACCGTCCGAGGGCGGCCAGATCGGATTTGAATCCGGAAAGGAATTGAACGAAGCTGATGGAAAGGAGTCGTGTGCGCAGAGTGATCGCCGCTTCGATGTCATCGAGAAGGATCTCTCCGTCCACATTCTTCACGAAGTCGATCTCTACGCCAAGCCGTTTCAAATTCAGGAACGGAACAACATTGGCGGGGAACTCGATATCGTTCAACAGGATCCTGTCGCCGCTCTTCCAGTCGATGCCGTTGGCGAGAATGTTCAGTCCTTCGGAAGTACTGTTGACGAACCCGATCCGCTTCGGCGACGCGTTGATGATTCTGCCGACCTGCTCCTTCGCATGTCTGCTGATCTCCACGATCTGAGGAAAATCATCGATCGTCCCTTCTGAACGATTGAGAAGATAATTCTCGATCGCTTTTTTTGTTCTGAGATTCAACGGACTGATCGCGGCGTGGTTCATCCACAAAGTTCCGTTACTGAGATGCGGGAAGAGAGCGCGGTACGATTCAATATTGTCGATCATGGTTTCAATATACTCAGTGAGGGAAAGTGAAGCAAGGAGAGGCGGCGCAGGAAAAAATATCCTCTAATGGAGAGTTGATAATTGAGAATGGAGAATGAAAGAATATATAGTTTCCAATCAATTCCCATGAGATTATCAATTATCCATTTTCCATTCTCAATTGATATTTAGTATATTCCCCCATGAAGATCGCTCTTGTCCATGACTGGTGTACCGGAATGCGCGGCGGGGAAAAATGCCTCGAAGTGCTCACCGAACTCTATCCCGATGCGCCGATCTATACGCTGCTCCATAATAGAGGGACGATGTCCCCGAATATCGAAGCGAAACGGTTCGTCACATCGTTCATCGACAAACTTCCTGCGAAAGAGAAGCAGTACCGTAAGTATCTTCCCCTCTTTCCGTTCGCCATCGCACATATGGATTTCTCCGAATTCGATCTTGTCATTTCCACCAGCCACGCCGTTGTGAAGAACGCGAAGGTCCGTCCGGACGCGCTGCATATCTGTTATTGTTTCACACCGATGCGGTATGTATGGGATATGTATGAACATTATTTCGGGAAAGGCCACGCTGGAATTGCCACACGCATGGCAATGAAAGTGATCGCACCGCTCCTAAGGTGGTGGGATGTCAGAACTTCCGCCAATGTTACATATTTCATCGCTATCTCCGAAGAGATCCGAGGACGCATCAACCGCCACTATCATAGAGAAGCGGATATGATCTATCCTCCGGTGGATACGGAGCAGTTCCAACTTTCCACGACATCCGAGGACTTCTATCTTATTGTCAGCGCACTTGTCCCATATAAAAGAGTGGACCTGGCTGTGGAAGCGTTCAATACCAACGGTAAAAAGCTCATAATTGCTGGAACAGGCCCGGAAACGCCGAAATTGAAGGGAATGGCGAAGTCCAACATCGAATTCCTCGGATGGCAGACCGATGAGCAGCTTGCTCAATTATATGCACGCTGCACAGCGCTGATCTTCCCGGGAGTTGAGGATTTCGGCATTGTTCCGTTGGAAGCACAGGCAAGCGGCAAACCGGTGATCGCCTTCAGTCAGGGTGGGGCGCTTGAGACGATCGTTGCAGATAAAACCGGTGTCTTTTTTGATGAACAGACCCCCGAATCGCTGCAATCCGCCGTTGAACGGTCATCATTAATCAAATTTAATCCCGCCGAGATCCGGCAGCATGCACTGCGCTTTTCCCGCAATAATTTCAAGCAGAATATACAGGAATCCATCCAAGCGAAAGTACGGCAACATCTTCATAAACAATAACTTGCCGTCACTTCCCCCTCAAAATTTCGTTGCATCTCAGGCACTTTTTTTTTAGATTTGTAGTCCAATTTAGTATCAAGTCACATGCTTTGTGGGAGAGCGAATGCCATCCGAGCGAGAACATCACTCATCCAAGGAAAATGCGTTTGAGATTGTGGTGATCCCGCAAGGGGATACCGGTTCGACAAAATCCTTCAAAGCCTCTGTATTGACGATAGCACTGACGTGTGTAGGAATTTTTTCAGTGATCGCTTCGCTCACAATAGCGGCGATCCTTTATACACCGGCAGGTTTGCTCCTTCCAATGTCGGAAGAACAGTTGCAGCATCGGTACGGGCGCGAACTGTTCGATGTTCAGAAACGTCTGAACAAACTTTCGAGTGATGTACTCGTTCTTCGGGAATACAACAACAAACTGCGTAACGCATTAGGTCAACAGGAACTTCCTGAAGACAGTTCGTTCGATGTCGGTGCAGTCCGTTCCCTCTTGTCGGAAAATGATCGTGCAGTGTCGGGTGTGCAGAGTGTCCCAACTGAGCCGCAATCTCAGCAGGATGTTCCGCAGACAACGAGCCAGTCATCAGGTCCCGTTCAGGAAGTTCAACGGCAGACGATCCCGGCAGCGATGATCGAAAAAGAAGGACCGCCGTTCCGTGCGGAATTTCCGATCATCACCCCGGCAGTCGGATATGTGTCGAGAAGATTCGAGTCGGACAAAGGACATCTCGGAATTGATTACGCAGGGAAGATCGGATCACTCATTGTTGCAGCGGCGGACGGATATGTGGTGTTCTCGGGATACACGGCGGATGACGGACACACGATGATGCTCTCGCACGGAGGAGGATTCCTGACGATCTACAAGCACAATCAAAGCGTGCTGAAATCGGTCGGGGAATTTGTGAAGCGCGGCGAACCGATCGCGCT
This sequence comes from Bacteroidota bacterium, assembly GCA_049317705.1. Lineage (GTDB taxonomy): Bacteria > Bacteroidota > Ignavibacteria > UBA10030 > UBA8401 > UBA8401. Next base: position 7,565 of record JBMOHT010000042.1, read on the forward strand.
GCTGGGAAATTCGGGACGGACAAGTTACGGTCCTCATCTGCATTTTGAAGTGTGGAATAACGGCAAAGCACGAAACCCAAATGATTATCTGATTGCGAGCGAACTCTAATGGCAGAGAACACATCGGTAAAGAATTTGAACCTGATCGGTGCGGGAACGACCGTTGAAGGAAAGATCAGAACACAGGGAAGTCTGCGGATCGACGGCAAAGTGACCGGCGAGGTCCATGCAGCGGAGAATCTTGCTATCGGTGTGACCGGTGAAGTGGAAGCGACCATTGCCGGAAAGAATGTGACGATCGGTGGAAAAGTGAAAGGGAATATCACCTCGGTGGAGAAGCTGGTGCTCGAAGGGAAAGCGGTCGTCCGCGGCGATGTGAAAGCGGCGAAGCTGGTGATCGATGAAGGCGCAGTGTTCGACGGGAAAGTGACGATGACGGAGAACCGTCCGGCAGGCCAGAATTATTAATGCATCAGACTCTCTTCCGCGATGAATGAAGAGAAAAAATTCGGCGAGTTGATGCAGACCGCGGCGCCGTATATGACGCTCGGGATACAGATCGCTGCTGCGGTAGTGCTCTTCCTGTTCGTCGGCAAATATGCGGATGATGCGTTCGGGACGAAGCCGTGGCTGATGGTGGCGGGGATCGTGCTGGGATTTACAGGAGGAATGATCCATTTTTTCCGCGAAGTGATCGAACTGAGTAAAAAAGAAGAAGATGAGCGTCGAAAGAAAATTTGATCTGACATTATTGAAACAGATCGTAATCGTGCTCATCGTTGTGGGAGCGGCGGGATATTATCCGCTGATGCAGTATGCGTCGGAGCAGGTGTTGCAGGGTGTGGCGGCGGGAGTCGGGTTGAGTGTGGTGAATATCTTGATGGGATTCGTTGTCATTCAGTTCTCACTGAACAGGTCCTATACAACATTCATCCAGATCGTGCTCGGCGGAATTGCTCTCCGGTTGTTCGTGATGGTGGCGCTGTTGTTGTTGTTCGTCGGCCTGCTGAAGTTCCATTCGGTCTCGCTGGTCGGCTCGTTGTTCGTGATGTATGTGATCTTTTTGACGCTCGAAGTGATCTACATCCATAAAAAAATTCAGAATTCTTAATCCAGTTATTACAGGTACAACGTGTTTTCTTGGATCCTCTTTTCAGAACATAATACGCACAAAGCGGCGGTGGATACTGTCCATACAGCTGTTGATACACTGGCACATGCTGCTGCCGGCGGTGAACACGGCGGTGATGAGAACCTCTTCACTCGTCTGCTCCATCATATCTATGATTCCCGCGAACTCGAGCTTCCCTGGGGTCATGTCGAACTTCCGCATTTCCAGTTGTTCGGACTCGACCTTTCACTGACGAAGCATGTTGTATTCCTTTGGCTCGCCGCTGTAATCCTGATCGTGACACTTTCCATCGTTGCACGCAAGAACACGAAGAACAGGGTCCCGAAAGGACTCGGCAATCTCGTTGAAGTGTTCGTTCTGTTCGTGCGCGACGAGATTGTGGTTCCGAACATGGGCAAAGCGGGATTGAAATATCTTCCGTATCTGTTGACGAATTTCTTCTTCATCCTCGTGATGAATCTTCTTGGTCTTATTCCGTACGGTGCATCGGCAACCGGTAACGTGAGTGTCACCGCAGGGCTCGCGATCATCGCATTCTTCATGATCCAGATCTCCGCGATCCGCGCACAGGGCTTCGGGCACTATCTTGCGCATCTGACCGGCGGCGTTCACTGGGCGCTCTGGCCGATCATGATCCCGATCGAAGTGCTCGGTCTCTTCACCAAACCGTTCGCGCTCTGTATCCGTCTTTTCGCGAATATGACCGGCGGTCACATCGTCATTCTCGCATTGATCGGACTCATCTTTGTTTTCAAATCCCTTGCGGTCGCGCCGGTATCGGTGGCGTTCGCTCTCGGAATTTATATGCTGGAATTATTTGTCGCATTCCTGCAGGCATACATCTTTACGATGCTCACGTCCCTCTTTATGGGACTCGGGATGCCGGCGGAATCACACGGTCACGAACATTAATACAATAACTACTTACATCAATAATCTACATACCATCTAACAGGAGATACAACAATGGAATCACTCGGTCTTGGATACTTAGCAGCAGGAATCGGCGCTGGCGTTTCTATCATCGGCGCAGGTCTCGGTATCGGTAAGCTTGCAGCAGCAGCAATGGAAGCAAGCGGACGCCAGCCGGAAGCAGCAGGACAGGTTCGTACATCGATGCTGATCGCAGCAGCGCTGATCGAAGGAGCAACATTCTTCGCACTCGCTATCTGCATCATCCTTGCAACGAAGTAATTTTTTTACGCGGGACGGGGTTGACCCGTCCCGTATTCATTCAGTGAATCAGAGAATCCTATGTTAGATATCAATCCCGGATTAATCATTTGGACCATGATCACCTTTGCGTTACTGGTGGTTGTCCTTGGAAAATTTGCTTGGAAGCCGATCCTTCAGGCGCTGCAGGCGCGTGAACACGAGATCGCCGATGCATTGAAAAAAGCGGAAGAGGCGAAGAAAGATGCCGAACGCATGATGCACGAGAATAAGATCGCGATGGATAAAGCGAGCAATGAAACTGCCCGTCTCATCGCCGAAGGCCGCGCAATGGCGGAACAATTGAAGAACGACATCGTCGCAAAAGCGAACGAGAGCGCAAAGAAGATGCTCGATCAGGCGAAGGATGAGATCTCCCGCGAGAAGGATGCCGCTATGTCGCAGCTCCGTTCCGAAGTGGCGGAACTCTCCATCACCGTTGCGGAGAAGATCCTTGATGAATCGCTCGACGGTGCAAAACAAAAGAAGATGGTCGATAAAGTGCTCCAACAATTACAGAAGAACTAATGAGCAATCTACGAGTAGCAACACGGTATGCCTCCGCTTTGATGGAGCTCACCAATGAACAGAAGAAGTCCGATGCGATCGCAGACGATCTGATGATCGTGAAGCATGCGGTCGATGCTTCGCGCGAACTCCGCAATCTTCTTGCGAGTCCTGTTGTGGCAAAGGAAAAGAAGCAGGCGGTCCTTCGTGATATCTTCAAGAAGAAGGTCAGCGAGACCGTGCTCGGATATATCAATGAGATCGTTGTGAAGGGACGCGAGAACGTCCTCGGCGAGATCCTCACGCAGTATTTTATTCTGCGCGATGTTCAGCTGGGAATTGTTCGGGTGGAAGTGAAGACAAGTGTCGAATTCTCCGCAAAGCAGGAGAAGGATCTGACGAAACAGCTCGAAGCGATGACCAAGAAGAAGGTCGAGATCTCGTTCAGTCTGGATGCGTCGATCAAAGGCGGATTCATCGCGCGTGTGGGTGATACGGTGCTGGACGGCAGCGTGAAGCGTCAGCTCGAAATTTTGAAAGTGAAATTAAAACAAGGTTCGTTCAACAATTGATAAGGAACAACAACAATGGCTGAAGTTCGTCCTGATGAAATAACCGCGATACTCCGCAAGCAGTTAGCCGGATACGAAAAAGAAGTTGATGTGTACGATGTCGGCACCGTTCTGCAGGTCGGCGACGGTATCGCACGCGTGTATGGTCTCTCCAAATGTATGGCCGGCGAGCTGGTCGAATTCCCGAACGATGTGTTCGGCATGGTGCTCAACCTGGAAGAGGACAACGTCGGTTGTATCCTCTTCGGTGATGACACGATGATCAAAGAAGGAGACACGGTGAAACGGACGAACCGCGTTGCTTCCATGCCTGTCGGCGAAGCGATGCTCGGACGTGTCATCAATCCGCTCGGTCAGCCGATCGACGGACGCGGTCCTATCAAGACCGAACAGTTCTCCCCGATCGAACGCAAAGCACTCGGCGTTATCCAGCGCGCACCTGTGAAGGTCGCTCTGCAGACCGGACTCAAATCCGTTGACGGTATGATCCCGATCGGACGCGGACAGCGTCAGCTGATCATCGGTGATCGTCAGACCGGTAAGACCGCTGTGGCGCTCGATGCCATCATCAATCAAAAGTATACACACACCGAAGAAGCAAAGAAGCAGGGGATCAAACCTGTCTATTGTATCTATGTGGCTGTCGGACAAAAAGGTTCGACCGTGGCGCAGGTCGTGGGTAAGCTCGAAGAAGAAGGCGCAATGCCCTACACAACGGTCATCGCAGCGAATGCAAGCGATCCGGCTCCGATGCAGTTCATCGCTCCGTATTCCGGCGCAACACTCGGCGAATTCTTCCGCGACAGCGGCCGTGATGCTCTCGTGGTGTATGATGATCTTTCAAAGCAGGCCGCGGCATACCGCCAGGTCTCGCTGCTGCTCCGCCGTCCGCCGGGACGCGAAGCATATCCCGGCGACGTGTTCTATCTCCACTCACGTCTCTTGGAACGTTCTTCAAAATTGAGCGATGATCTGGGCGGCGGAAGTCTTACCGCACTGCCGATCATCGAAACACAGGCAGGCGACGTTTCCGCATACATCCCGACGAACGTGATCTCGATTACGGACGGACAGATCTATCTCGAACCGAACCTCTTCAACGCCGGTGTGCGTCCCGCTATCAACGTCGGTATCTCGGTCTCGCGCGTGGGCGGTAATGCTCAGATCAAAGCGATGAAAAAAGTTGCCGGCCGTCTCCGTTTGGAATTGGCGCAATATCGTGAGTTGGAAGCTTTCGCAAAATTCGGGTCCGATCTGGACAAGTCCACTCAGCAGCAGCTTCGCCGCGGTGCCCGTCTGGTTGAACTGCTGAAGCAGGGACAGTATGTTCCGCTTCCGGTGGAACGCCAGATCGTGATGATCTATCTCGGCACGAACGGATTCCTCGATGAACTGCCGGTGGATAAAGTACAGCAGTTCGAAAAAGAATTCCTGCAGATGCTCGACCTGAAGCACAAAGCGCTCCTCTCGACCATCGCAGAGAAGAAAGATCTGTCGGATGATATCACCAAACAGATCCAGTCCATCACAAAAGAATTCATGTCAACGTTCAAAGCAGCGTAATCCTTATGGCAACGTTACGAGAGATACGCCAGCGGATCAGCGGCGTTAAAAGCACACAGAAGATCACCAAAGCGATGAAGATGGTCGCCGCGGCAAAATTGCGCCGCGCAACGGATGCGATCATTGCCGCCCGTCCTTATGCACGGAAGATGCAGGAGCTCCTTTCCTACCTTTCCGGTCAGGTGGATGTGACGAAGTATCCTCAATTCGAAGCGCGTGAAGTGAAGGCGGTTGCGATCGTCATCGTCACTGCGGATCGGGGACTCTGCGGTGCATTCAACAGCAATATCATCAAAGCGGCGGTGAATCATATCAACACGAATTACGCCGAGATGAACAAAGCGGGAAAAGTGAAACTGATCTGCGTCGGTAAAAAAGGATATGATTTCTTCAGCAAGCGTCATTATGAAGTGATCGCAAAACATACCGGCGTATTCAATCAGATGAACTTCAATACCGCGAAGACGATCGTGAACGAAGTGGTGGAAGGTTTCATCAAAGGGGAATACGATAAGGTCGAGGTCATTTCGAATGAGTTCAAGAATGCCGTCCAGCAAAAATTGACCATTGGTCAATTTTTGCCGGTGGTTCAGCAGCAGTCGGATAAAAAAGCTCAGCAGACGGATTATATCTTCGAACCGGCGAGCGATGAGATCGTTTCCGTTCTGGTTCCGAAGCATCTGAATTTCCAGATCTGGCGCGTATTGCTCGATTCGAATGCCGCTGAACACGGCGCGCGTATGTCCGCAATGGAAAATGCTTCCACGAATGCACGCGATCTGATCAAAGTGCTCCAGCTGACGTACAACAAAGCACGTCAGGCAGCCATCACCAAAGAACTCCTTGAGATCGTCGGCGGTGCCGAAGCGCTGAAGAAAGCAAGTTAAAAAATTTATCCGAACCGTTCGCTGTCAGCGACCGGTTCGGTAGCAAAGATTTTTTCATGGATAATATAAAATTGTCCATTTTCAATTATCCATTATCAATTGTTCTGTAGATGTTTGAATCCCTAAGTGAAAAGTTAGATGGTGCTCTAAAGAAGCTTCGCGGTCAGCACCGTATCTCCGAGGAGAATACGGCTGAGGCATTGAGCGAGGTCCGCAAAGTTCTTCTTGATGCCGACGTAAATTTCGGTGTTGTGAAGAACTTCATGGAGAGCGTCCAGAAGAAGGCGGTCGGTCAGGAAGTCATCACCAATGTTGCGCCGGGTCAGCTGATCATCAAGATCATCTACGACGAGCTGGTGGAACTGATGGGTTCGGCGAAGGCGGAGATCAACATCTCTTCCGATATTCCGACCGTCATCATGGTTGCCGGTCTGCAGGGTTCCGGTAAGACGACCTTCAGCGGAAAACTGGCGAACTATCTGAAAAGTAAAGGAAAGTTCCCGCTGCTGGTTGCGGCGGATACGTATCGTCCTGCTGCTATCGATCAGTTGATCGCTCTTGGTCAGCAGATCGAAGTTCCTGTTTACAGCAATAGGACGATCACCGCGCTGGAGATCGCGAAGAAGGCGATCCCGTTCGCGAAAGAGAATGCACGTGATGTGGTCATCATCGATACCGCCGGCCGTTTGGCGATCGACGAAGAGATGATGAAAGAAGTGGCGGACATCAAATCCGCCGTGAAGCCGCACGAGATCCTGTTCGTCGTCGACTCGATGATCGGTCAGGATGCGGTGAACACCGCAAAAGCGTTCCACGACCGTTTGGATTACGACGGTGTTGTCCTAACAAAATTGGACGGCGATACACGCGGCGGTGCCGCTCTTTCCATCCGAAGCGTTGTCGGCAAACCGATCAAATTCGTCGGTGTCGGCGAGAAGATGGATGCGCTCGAGCAGTTCTATCCGGACCGTATGGCGTCGCGTATCCTCGGCATGGGCGATATCGTGTCGCTGGTGGAGAAAGCACAGTCCACGTTCGATCAGAAACAGCAGGAGAAGCTCCAGGAAAAACTGATCAGTGCGCAGTTTACACTGCAGGATTTCTACGAACAGCTGCAGCAGATCAAGAAGATGGGACCGCTCTCGCAGGTAATGTCGATGATCCCCGGCGCGGCGAAGCTCGGCAATCTGAATGATGTTGATGATAAAGAATTGAAATACGTTGAAGCGATCATCCTTTCCATGACGAAAGATGAGCGGAACAACCCTTCCATCATCAACGGTTCGCGGAGAAAGAGAATTGCCAACGGCAGCGGAACGACGATCCAGGAAGTGAATAAACTCCTGACCCAGTTCACCGAGATGCAGAAGATGATGCGGAACTTCTCCAAAGGGAAGAGTTTTGCGAAGATGATGGGACAGCGGTTCGGCAAATAACAGTGTAGAAATAAAAGAAGATATAATAATAAACTAACCAGCTTTAAAAAGGAGTACCACAGTGGCAGTAAAAATCAGATTACAGCGCGGCGGCAAAAAGAAATTGCCGGTCTACCGCATCGTTGCAGCAGATTCCCGTTACAAACGCGACGGACGTTTCCTTGAGAGACTCGGTCAATATAATCCCAGCACGGATCCCGCAACCATCACCGTGAAAGAATCCCGTGTGATGTACTGGCTCGGCGTCGGCGCAACACCGACCGATACCGTAAAGAATCTTCTCAGCCGTTTGGGCATCATGCTGAAATGGACCTTGAAGAAAAAAGGGAAAGATGAAGCGACCATCGCGGCGGAACTCGAAAAATGGACCGCATCGCAGCCGCTGAAACGCGAAAAAGAACTCGCGAAAAAAGCGCGCCGTAAAGCAGCGAAGAAGAAAGCATCTGCACCGGCAGCCCCTGCGGCTCCTGCTGCGGAAGCACAGGCATAATTCGGCATTCATAGGCTTCATCGTAGATAACGTCGACTTCTCAAACAAACACAGGAGGCAGAAATGCGTGAATTCCTTGACTATGTTGCGAAGCAGCTTGTTGACACACCCGATGCCGTGCAGATCACGGAAGAAGAGAAGGACAACAAGGTTATCTTTAAGATCAAAGTCGCTCAAGCCGATATCGGCAAGATCATCGGAAAGCAGGGGCGCACGGCTCAGTCGATCCGTGTTCTGCTCTCCGCGGTAGCGGCAAAGACAGGAAAAAGGGCGATCCTCGAAGTTGAAGACTAATCAGAATGCAATGCCGCTTCGTGCGGTGGCACAGATACGAAAATCGTTCGGCCTGAAAGGCGAGCTGAAAGTAGAATCGTTCTCCAGAACAGCGGAAGAACTTCAGCAGTTGGAACAGGTGCTGCTCGGAGGGAATGAAAATATCGCCGTTCCTTGCGAGATCGAATCAACAAAGATGCGCGGAACAGAGATCTACATCAAGCTCCGCGGTATCGACGATAAGACCGCGGCGGACCTGATGCGCGGTCAGTACTTGTTCGTGGAAGAGTCGCTCCGAAAGATATTGCCGAAGGATAAGTTCTATATCGATGAACTGATCGGCTGCTCGGTGGTGAATGAAGAGGGAAAGACATACGGAACGATAAAATCGGTCGATGCCTATCCTGCACAGATGGTCTACACGATCAGGACGAAAAAAGGGGATGTGATGCTTCCCGCGGTACGGGAATTCATCGTGAATGTGGATGTGGAAAAGAAAGAAATCGTTGTTCGTCCGCCGGAAGGTTTGTTTCACGGCGAGATGTTGTGAGTAGTATATGAGAATCGATATCATTTCAGCGGTCCCTCAGTTGTTGAAGAGCCCGCTGTCGGAAAGCATTCTCAAGCGGGCACAGGAGAAAGGGTTGGCGGAGATCGTAGTGCACGACCTTCGGTCCTACGCTCACGATAAGCATAAGATCATCGATCTTCCTCCGTACGGCGGTGGATCGGGGATGATCCTGAAGCCCGAACCGATCTTTGAATGTGTGGAAAAACTGCAGTCCGAACGTTCCTATGATGACATCATCTATGTAACGGCGGACGGCGAAAAGTTCAGCCAAAAAATAGCGAATGATCTTTCGCTGAAGCAGAACATGATCATCCTCTGCGGTCATTACAAAGGGATCGATCAACGGGTAAGAGATATTTTGGTGACGAAAGAGATCTCCATCGGAGATTATGTGTTGACGGGCGGCGAATTGGCGGCGATGGTCATCAGCGATGCGGTGATCAGGTTGATACCGGGAGCGATCGGGGACGGGGAATCGGCATTGACCGATTCATTTCAGGACGGTTTGTTGGACGCACCAAGCTACACACGTCCTCCCGAGTTCAGAGGAATGAAAGTCCCGGACGTATTGCTCGGCGGGAATCACAAAGAAGTGGCGAAGTGGAAAGAGAAACAGCGCAAGTTGAAGACGCAGCTACGGCGCAAAGATCTATTATGATTATAAACCCCGGAATTCATTCCGGGGAGATCTAAAAATTGAAAAAATAAAAATACATTATTCAATCATCGTCCTGCACAGCGGGACAAATCAACGAGGGTAGTATGGACAAGATCAAATTAGTGGAAGCAGCATTCGTGAAATCCGATCTTCCGGATTTCAAAGTTGGTGATTCATTGAACGTGCATGTGCGCGTTGTTGAAGGCGATAAAGAACGTATCCAGCAATACCAGGGTATCGTGATCGGCCGCCGGGGCGAAGGCATGGGAGCAACATTTACCGTGCGCAAGATCTCGGACGGTGTCGGCGTTGAAAGAATTTTCCCCCTCCATTCGCCGCGAATCGCAAAGATCGAACGCGTGAAAGAAGGGCATTCACGCCGTGCGAAAATGTATTACCTGCGCGGTCTTGCTGCAAAACAGATCCGTCAGAAAACAGGCGCCAACCAGTGAGTTCAGCGGTCCGTTTAGGGGCAATTCGCGAGCTCTATACTCAGCCGCTGTATCGTTCCATCAAAGGTTCCCCCGGATTTTCGGGGGAACTTTTGTTTGATACACCTGCCGTGCATATCGATGCACTCATGAGCAATGAGCGCACCGCGGCATTCGTCGCTCCGGTGGACTATGCCCAGAACAGTTCGGACATGGTCATCTATCCCGGACTCGGTGTCTCCTCCTCCGGCTACAGCAATGTTGCCCGCCTCTATCTCCGGAAGAATCTAGCGATCATCAAGACTCTTGCCGTCGGTACCGTCACCGCAACGGATGTTGTGCTGACGCGAATCGTGCTCGGCGAGAAATACGATTCCGAACCGGCGATCGTCCCGGTTGTCGGTTCGGTTGATGAGATGCTTGCGAAAGCGGACTGTGCACTTGTCACCGGTGATTCCTTATTGACGCTTCAGAACGATCATCCCTACATCGACATCGTAGATGAGTGGAGTGATATCACCGAACTTCCGTTCGTCCACACCATGTGCATCGGCAGGACCGATACATTCTCTAAAGATCTCAGTGCTGTGCTGATGTCCTCTCAGGAAGAGGGACGTAATTCCCTCGGTTCCATCGCGAACGGACTTGCAGCGGAGATGAATCAGTCGGCGGACCTCATCCAAAATTATCTCTCCCATTTCTCCTACGGATTCGACGAGCTCTCTAAACTATCCCTCGAGGAATTCTTCCGCATGGCGTTCTATTACGGAATGCTGGGAGATATTCCCGAGATCAACATCGCGGAATAACTTCCTTCCTCACCAATGGATTTCTGTGGTTCTTTCTTCATTCCTGTTCAATTCTCCGTTGAAACTCACCGTTTTTCAACGTAATTTGGTTCAATGCTTAAAAATCTCCTTATAAAAAATTACGCCCTTATCGAAGAGATCTCCGTTGAATGGTCGTCGGGACTCACCATCATTACCGGTGAGACCGGTGCGGGAAAATCGATCCTGATCGATGCGCTCGGACTCCTGCTCGGCGAACGGGCCAGCACTGAAATGATCCGAACGGGTGCTGAGAAAGCGGTCGTTGAAGGATTGTTCGATATCAAGGACAATGACCGCGTTGCGGAGATCCTCCGTTCCAGTGAGAATGACCTTGCCGATGAATTGATCATCCGCCGGGAGTTGACTAGCAAAGGACAGAGCCGCTGTTTTGTGAACGATTCCCCCGTTTCGGTCGCTCTATTAAAGGAGATCGGTGATGCACTTGTGGATCTTCACGGACAGCATGAACATCAGTCATTGTTACGGCCCGAAACACATATCGATTTTCTTGATGATTTCGGCGGCTATGAAAAAGAGATCGCAGCATATCAGCAGGTCTACCGCACGCTTGCCGAACTGACATCAAAGAAGAAAGAACTGCAGCAACAGGAAGATCAGTTGAAGGCGAAGAAATCACTCTACGAATTCCAGATCAAAGAGATCGACGCGGTGAATCCGCAGCCGGGAGAAGAGGACAATCTTGAATCGGAATTGAAGATCCTGGAGAATTCTGAGAAACTGAGCGAACTGACGAACGGCATCCATCAATTATTATATGAAGCAGAAAATTCCGTCCGCGACAGTCTGGTGAAAGCGCGGAAGATGGTGGAACAACTGTCGGAGATCGACAAGTCGTTCACAGAATCTGTCGCCGATGCACGCTCCGCCGAAGTGATCGTAGATGAACTCTCCAAACAAGTACAAAGTTACTCATCAAGGATCGAATTCAATCCTGAGCGGCTCGAAGAGATCCGCGAGCGTCTCGGTGCGCTATCATTATTGAAGAAAAAATACGGCGGCACGATCGACCTGCTGATAGAATTCCGGAAGAAGATCGGCGATGAATTCAAATTCGCCGAGAATTTCGAAGGGGAGATCGCGAAACTGGAGAAGCAGATCGATTCCGTAAGAAAAGAATCCGGTGAAAAAGCTTCCGTCATCACCGTAAAGAGGAAAGAATCGTCGAAGAAATTGGAGAAAGCGATCCTCTCATCCATCGGCGAGTTGGGAATTCCGAAAGCGCAGTTCCAGACGACGATACAGCAACGCACGGTCGATGCATCGGCGAACATGCTTGCGGTGAAGGTCGGAACACAATTATTCGAAGCCACGTCAAAAGGTGTGGACCATGTTGAATTCTTCATCTCAACGAACGTCGGTGAGGATCCGAAACCGCTGGTGAAGGTCGCATCAGGCGGCGAAGTTTCACGCATCATGCTTGCGCTCAAAGGGGCACTCGCGAATTCTGATAAGACACCGCTGCTCATCTTCGATGAGATCGATACCGGCGTGAGCGGAAGGATCGGTCAAGCAGTTGGATTGAGTTTGAAAAAATTATCATCGCATCACCAAGTGGTTGCAATCACGCATCTTCCGCAGATCGCCGGACTCGCTGATACGCATTTTGCCGTAGAAAAGACCGAGGCGAACAAAAAGACCTCCACACGCTTACGTAAACTAGAGACAGAAGAACGTGTCCGTGAAGTAGCGAAACTGATGAGCGGTGCGGAAGTGACGGAGGCAGGACTTAAAAGCGCAAGAGAGCTTATGGGACTTAAATAGGTACTAGGTATTAGGTGATAGCTGTTAGCTAACAAATGAGAAACTATAAAGAGTTACTGATTTGGCAGAAGGGGATGGATATTGTTGAAGAGGTGTATAAGATCGCAGTGTTATTGCCTTCTGAGGAAAAATATGGATTGAAATCACAGATCCAACGTGCCGCAATTTCGATCCCGTCAAATATCTCCGAAGGATGCAGCAGAGGTACTGATCCGGCTTTTATTCAGTTCCTTGAATATGCAGAGGGTTCCGCCTTCGAAATAGACACTCAAATGCTCGCAGCGGTGCGGTTGAAAATGCTTGATAAAGAAACTGTTGCACACTTAATGACAATGTTGGAAGAAGAACAAAAGATGATCAATGCTTTCATTTCATCCTTACGATAATAGATCTGTGAAGAAATTCTTAATCCCTAACGCCTAACACCTAATACCCAGCACCTAACACCTGACCTCAATGCCCTTATTCTTAACTAACTCCCTCACGCGCACCAAAGAAGAGTTCAAACCGCTTACCGAAGGGATCGTACGGATGTATGTGTGCGGACCGACAGTGTACGGACTCTCACATCTTGGTCACGCGAAAAGCTACGTCTCGTTCGATGTCGTCGTCCGTTATCTGCGCTATCTTGGATACAAAGTGACGTATGTGCAGAACATCACCGATGTGGGACATTTGACAGATGATGCGGATGAAGGAGAGGATAAGATCGCGAAACAGGCACGGAAGGATAAACTTCATCCGATGCAGGTGGTGGAATTGTACACAAAAGAATATTTTGAGGATATGGATGCAATGAATGTTCTGCGTCCGGATATCTCACCGCGTGCGACAGGGCATATTCCCGAACAGCTCGAAATGACGCAGCAGCTGCTGGAAAAAGGATTCGCATATGAAGCGAACGGCTCCATCTATTTTGATGTGAGCAAGGATAAAGAGTACGGAAAACTGTCGGGTCGCAATCTGGATGAGGCGGAAAGCGGAACACGTGTGGATGTGAAATCAGAGAAGAAGCATCCTGCCGATTTTGCGCTTTGGAAAAAAGCAGAAGCGAATCACATTATGCAATGGCATTCACCGTGGGGACTCGGATTCCCCGGCTGGCATATTGAGTGCTCCGCTATGTCCATGAAATATCTCGGCGAAACATTCGACATTCACGGCGGCGGACTGGATAATCAGTTCCCGCACCACGAATGCGAGATCGCACAGAGCGAGAGCGTCACCAAGAAACCGTTCGTGAAATATTGGATGCATAATAATCTGGTGACGGTGAATGGTCAGAAAATGGGGAAATCCCTCGGCAACTTCGTTACACTGAAGGATGCGTTCAAGCGCTTCGATGCGTGTGTTGTCCGTTTCTTCATCCTGCAAAGCCACTACCGTTCCACGCTGGATTACAGCGAGCAGGCGGTGGAGGGTGCGCAGAAAGGGTTAGAGAAACTCCGCAACACCGTTGCGCGTCTTCGCACGGAGATCGGAAAGAACCGGACCGGCTCCATCGATTTCAAGGATAAGCTGAAGGATTATAAGAAGCGGTTCTTCGAATCAATGAATGACGATTTCAATGCTCCGGCCGCTGTCGGCGTGCTGTTCGAACTGGTCCGTGAAACGAATGAGCTCCTTTCGGATGCGCAGAATGCATCGCATGAATTCATGGTCACGCTCGACGAGTTCTTCACTTCCGGCGCGGAGACCGTGCTTGGGATCCGATTGACGGCCAGCAGTTCCTCATCGGAAGGATTGGAATCACTGCTGATCGATCTGCTCATCGCATCACGGAACGAAGCACGTAAAGCAAAACAGTTCACACTCTCCGACAAGATCCGTGATGACCTGAAAGCGATGGGTGTGATCCTCGAAGATACGAAAGAGGGAACGACCTGGAAAAAATTATAATACAGGCATCGGCGCACGATTCATTCCGTTCTAGTTCTCTGTCAACGGAAGGTATCGCTCAAACCGAGGCAAGTATTCTCAAAAATTATTAGATCACCGTACGTCATTCCATGAGGATAGCTTTGAAAAAATATTTTATTCTGTTCCTGTTCTGCACGGCGCTGCTCTCCGCACAAAATTCGGCGGGTGATGCCGCAAATATCGAACCCCGCTATCTTATCGATACTCCGACTGCCGGTCTGCTGAAACGCGGCGGCTTCTCGCTTGAATCGAATTTCTTTCAGGATGGCGGACTGATGTTCGGTATCTACGCCGGTGCGCTCGATCGTCTTACGTTCGGAATCTCCTACGGCGGTGTTGGCGTGATCGGCAAGAGTCCTGTGACAATGCAGAAGCTTCCCGGCGTGATGATCAAATACCGGTTGTTCGATGAGAGCCAGGCAATGCCAGCGATCGCTTTCGGATTCGACTCGCAGGGAAAAGAGACATATTTGGATTCGCTTGAGCGCTTCACTATTAAATCGCGCGGCATCTTTATCGCTGCCAGCAAGAATTATTCTTTTCTCGGCTTCCTGTCATTCCACGGCGGTGTCAACTGGTCCATGGAAAAGAGCGACGGCGACAAGGATATGGATGTCTTCGCAGGCGTTGAAAAATCGATCGGTGAGGAATTATCATTCCTGATGGAATATGATTTCGGTTTCAACGACAGCCATGCACGTGCGCTTGGTCAAGGGAAGGGATATCTGAATTCCGGACTCCGGTGGTCGTTGGCGAACGGACTGACCCTGGGATTTGACCTGAAAAACATCGTGAAAAACCAAAAGAATGTGACCTTTGCAAATCGGACCTTAAAGGTTGAATATGTACGGACCTTCTAAAGACGCTGCAATATCGCAGTGAAATGAGATGTGTGACGGTGCGCTTTGACTTTTGACGTTCAATTCAGTACAATTATAGAGTCATTCATTCACAATCTGCATACCTATTAAACCTTCGCTACTGTAATACCATCTACATTGATAACCTTACTGCATTGTGGTACATTGTAAGGAATGAATTCCCCCGTTTGACTGTTCATAGAAACAGACAACAACCCTAAAGGTGCGTTATGAAACAAGTGCTGAACACGTTCATCGTGATGATCGTCGTGCTTCCGTTCATAGGATGCTATACAGAATTGGCGACCGTGGAACGGAATGACCGGGAGTATGCGTATGATGCTGATACCACCGCCGGCGATAACGGCTCAACGGTCATCAACAATAATTACTATTTGGATGATTCGTACCGCCAATCCCGCTTGAGGGTGTCATTCAATTATTATTACCCATCGTATTCATCGTGGATCGGTTCGTATTATCACTCGTACTTTGACGATTACTATTGGGGAATGAATTACCGTCCTTCATGGTATTATGATCCTTTCTATACATACTATCCTCCATACGGCGGATGCATGTATCCTTCTCCATATTATGATCCGTGGTACCCGTACTATACACCGATAGCATTCTATCCGGTGTATTATCCCGTATACAATCCGCCGGTGTATGGTGTGAATACCGATAATCCGAACCGGCCGAGGGACGGCGGTGCTACGCGTGATCCGCTTGATGGAGGCCGTTCGCGTCCGATTCCCGGTCCGACAAATACTCCCGTGGCTGTCACGAGCAATCCCGAGAATCGCCCTCGCACTCCGGATGATGCAGTTCCGACCGGCAGACCGGTGAGAACCCAGGAACGGCCGTGGTGGGAAAAGGTCGATGACCGTACTTCGCGTCCCGCAGGAGATTCGCGTCCTGTTGAAGTGACGAAGGGAAGCAGACCTTCGAGGGATGAATCATCACCGGTTACTCCGACTGTCATTGAACGGCCGGTACGTAATCCCGAAGACCGTCCGGTAGACAGGAATAAACCGAATCAACCGACCTATGCACCGGGTAAGACCGATCGGCAGCCCGAAGCGCGTCCGGCAGAACGTCCGCGCCGTGACGAGGCCCGATCTTCATCACCGGCAAAGCCATCATCAACACAGCAGGAAGCTCGTCCCGTTGAGCGTTCCCGTGAATCAAGCCGTCCGTCATTTACACCTGCACCGCAGTCCGCTCCTCCGCAGTCCTCTGCGCCGAGAAGCAGCGGCGGTTCGTCGGGGAGCGGCGGCGGAAGAAGGAGAGATTGACATGACCAATTCCCGTAAAACAATTCTGACCGCAGCGCTCGTTTGTGCTGTTGCAGCATCGGGCTGTTACACGAAATTGATGACACCGCAGGAGTTCGTGCAGACACAGCGGTATCAATCCAAAAAGACCTTTGCCGATAATTCATACGCGGTCAATTATAATCAGTCCTGCGTTTCATGCCACAGCACGAATGAATTGAATGAACGGTATGAAGAGTTCTCGCAGCAGAACATCACCAC
>JBMOHT010000043.1:0-24016 GCA_049317705.1 Bacteroidota bacterium
AGCAGCTCGTTGCGCAAGGGAAAGCATATCATTGTTTCTGTACTGCTGAACGTCTTGATGCTCTCCGTGCTTCGGGAGGGACGATGTATGACCGTCACTGCAGGAATATCCCGCAGGAAGAAGCACAGAAGCGTGTTGCTGCCGGCGAACCGAACGTTGTGCGGATGAAGATCCCCGATGACGGTGAACTGAAATTCCATGATGAGGTCCGCGGTGATGTGACGTTCGCATTCAACACTCTGGACGATCAAGTGCTGTTGAAATCGGACGGATTCCCGACCTATCATCTTGCCGTTGTGGTGGATGATCATACGATGGATATCAGTCACGTTATTCGTGGGGAAGAGTGGCTTCCGAGTACGCCGAAGCATATTCTATTGTATCAGTATTTCGGCTGGAGCATTCCGAAATTCGCCCATCTGCCTCTGCTGCTGAATCCCGATAAATCGAAACTGAGCAAACGTCAGGGAGATGTCGCTGTTGAGGATTACCGCGCGAAGGGATATTTGAAAGAGGCATTGGTGAATTTTGTCGCGTTCCTCGGATGGAATCCGGGTGATGAGCGTGAGATCTTCTCTATGCAGGAACTCATCAACGATTTTACTATTGAACGGGTAGGAAAAGCCGGAGCAGTGTTCAATATCGAAAAATTGAATTGGATGAATCAGCAGCATATGAAGAATCTGCCGAATGCTGAACTCCTTGAGATTGTAAAACCGATGTTCACCGAAAAAGGATGGGCCAATTCCTCCGACCAATATCTGATGGAAGTAATCGGATTATTGAAGGAACGTGTGGTGCTGCTTCCCGAATTTATTTCATCGTCATCCTATTTCTTCGAAGACCCCGTCTCGTATGACGAAGCGTCAAAAGCAAAGAACTGGAAACCGGAAACTCCTGCACATCTTGCTGCACTGGTCAATGAACTGAGTTCCGCTGAACCATTCACTGCAGCGGCCATCGAAACGGCATTGAGGAAGACCGCCGAATCATTCCAGGCCGGGGCAGGGAAACTGATCCATCCGATGCGCCTGGCCATCTCGGGTGTATCAAATGGTCCTTCACTCTTCCATATGGCGGAAGTGCTCGGAAAAGAGACGGTGATCCGAAGAATGAACTCAGCGTTGGAGAGGTTACAATGAAAATATTCGTTCTATTGATGATCGTTGCATCATGCGCATATTCTCAGCAACCCGTTCAGAAAAAGGTCTCCGACTTCCAATGGCTGAGCGGACTCTGGAATTTCGAACAAGGTGAGCGGACCGGTGAAGAATACTGGAGGCCTCTGATCAACAATCGTCTGGAAGGGAAAAGTACCGCGAAAAAGAAAGGGAAGATCACGATGCAGGAGAGGATGGTCATAGAGCAGGATTCCGCCGGAGCGGTCTTTTACCGAGTATTTTCCGGCGGATCGCGTCAGGTTTCGTTCAAATTGGTACAATTCGATCAAAGTACCGTGGTGTTCGAGAACCGCAAGAATGATTTTCCTCAGCGTATCGTCTATGAACGGATCTCGGAGGATTCATTGCGGGCGACCGTCGACGGAACGGTCAAAGGGAAGATGCAGTCCATACTGTTCCCGTTCAAGCGGGTAATTGTGAATGCAGATTGATTCTCGGTTCACCCTTCAATATATTGAATGACAATGCAGCCACTCGACATCATTAAACTTCATAACGCGGTCTTTTACGCGTATCACGGTGCTCTCACCGATGAGCAGAATCTCGGCGGAAAATTCGAAGTGGATGTGGAACTGCACTGTGATCTGACCGAGGCAAAAGTGACGGATGATCTGAAGAAGACGGTCAATTATGAACAAGTGTATTCCCTGATGAAACGGATCGTTATGGGGAAAAAATATTATCTCATCGAAGCGCTTGCGCATTCGATCGGTCAAGGGATCATTGCAGAGTTCCCGCCGGTGCTGAAAGCGGTCGTCCGCGTTCGCAAACCGGGTGCTCCGATCCACGGTGTAGTGGATACGATCGAAGTACTTATTGAGTCGATACGGTAACGAAATGAAGCATTCAGTATATCTCGGACTTGGTTCCAATGTCGGCCATAGGATAGAATTCCTCGCAGCCGCGATCCGCGGTCTGGCGGATTTTGATCGAACCGTGGTCGATGGCGTATCGAATGTCTATGAGACCGAACCGGTTGGAAATGTACCGCAGAAAGAATTCCTGAACCTTGCCGTCTCTGTCCGCACAGATCTCGATCACGTGGAATTCCACCGGCAGATGAAACTGCTGGAGAAGGAGATCGGCAGGACCGATTCAGAGCGCTGGGGACCGCGGGAGATCGATATCGATCTGTTGCTGTTCGATGCATTGGTATTGAATACGGATGCTATCAGGATACCGCATATTGAATTGGTGAACAGGAAATTTGTCCTGCAGCCGCTCTCGGAGATCGCTCCAATGGCGTTTCATCCGGTGACACACAGAACGATCGAAGAATTAAATAACGAAACGACCGATAATCACGGTGTGGTGTATTCAGAGATTCACACATCCCAACTTTTTGCGCTGATCAATGATTCAATTACAAACCCGACCGTCTGATATCCGCTACATCGCCATTGAAGGGGTGATCGGAGCAGGAAAGACCACCCTTGCCAAGATGCTCACGGAACGCCTTCAGGCCAAACTCGTCCTGGAGAAATTCGAAGAGAATCCTTTCCTGGAAAAATTCTATGAGGATGCGGACCATTATGCATTCCAGACGCAGATATTCTTCCTGCTCAGCCGGTACAAACAGCAGCAGGAACTCTTCCAGGGAGATCTGTTCTATAATTACCTCGTTTCGGACTATATCTTTGATAAGGATAAGATCTTCGCGTATCTCACACTGCAGGACGATGAACTGAAACTGTATGAATCGCTGATCACCACCATCGAAAAGAATATCCCCACTCCGGACCTTGTGGTCTATCTGCAGTCGAGCACCGAACGGCTGATGTCGAACATCAAACAGCGGGGGAGAAGTTTTGAAGAGAACATGTCCGATACGTACATCAAGGACCTGAACGAAGCGTATAATTATTTCTTCTTCCGCTATAAATCCGCACCGCTGCTCATCATCAATTCCACCGAGATCGATTTTGTGAAGAACCCTGAAGAGTTCGAGGACCTTATGGAACAGATCCTGCGGAGCGACAAAGCACCGGTGGAATACTACAATCCCAAATCGCGTACCAAGTCATGATGCTCCGTTTCATCATATGGATGATCTTCGTCTATATCGCGGCGAAGATCATTGGTCAGTTGGTGCGGACGGTGCGACTTCTGCTTACCCCGAACCGGGATGTGCTGAATCGGAATGCGAGGCCGACGGTCCGCGGAAAAAAAGATATCGAGGACATTCCCTACGAAGAGATCAAGGATAAATAATGGCAACGCTTGAGCGCTACGCAAAGAAACTGATCCTGCAGATCATCGGATTGTTCCGCCCCGTCAGAAAGATGGCGCCGCGTGAGCTTCCTGTGAATCACCTCAAACGCATCCTCATCGTGCGTCAGCATGACCAGCTCGGCGATCTTCTCATCAGCACTCCCGCCATCCGTGCCGTGCGTCAGAGGTTCCCGAGCGCCCATATCGCCGTTGTTGTACGTGATTATACAGCTCCGCTGATGTGGGACAATCCTCATGTAGATGAGATCATCGTCTTCCACGAAAAACTCAATAAGTGGAATTTCCAGACGCTCCGTTCATTCTTCAATCAGTTGAGGACGGATGGAGGATATGATTGTGCGATCGTGCTCAATACTGTTTCCCGTTCCTTATCGTCAGATATCATTGCGGTACTGAGCAGAGCAAAATATATCATCGGACCCGGTCATTTGAAACTCGATCCCGAAATGCCGGAAAAGATCTATAATGTGCTGACGCCCCGCACGCAAAAACTGCAGCTGGAGATCGAACATAATCTGGATATTGTGAAAGCGATCGGAGTTCCGGCCGACGGTTTCCAGTATGATCTATCGATCGACGAAGATGAGATGACCGAAGCGGACAAAGCACATTACGGACTCAGGATCGGATCAGGGATCGCAGTCGGCGTGCACTTCGGAACGCTGGATGAGTCCCGGCGTTTCCCGCTGAAGAAACTTGCCGCAGTCATCGATTGGATCAAAACGAACAATGATTGTGAAGTGATCCTTATTGTCGGTCCGAACGAGGTTCAGATGCGCGATGATCTGCTGCGGATGCTGAAATCGAAGGTCCATTCCGCACCGCTGATGCCTCTGCGCGTTACTGCTGCATTCATGAAAAAGATGAATCTCTTTCTCTGCAACGATACGGGAACTCTTCACATCGCAGCGGCAATGAAGATCCCGACAGTCTCTTTCCATAGTTTGAATGATCCCGCAGTCTGGAAACCGCCGCATGAACGTCATATCAGCGTGCGAGCGGCGGACAAGAAGATCATATCCATCACACCGGAGATGGCGATCGAAGCCGTAAAAATTCAGTTGGACCGCATTCGTTCAGCACATTATGTGTAACTGTTCTGAACGTCGATAAATGAAAAAAACATGACCCCGCAAGATTACGAACATGAGATCATCAGATTAAAGAAGGAACGGAATGCCGTTATCCTGGCGCATTATTATCAGGAGTCCCCGATCCAGGACCTTGCCGATTTTGTCGGTGACAGTCTTGAACTTTCCCGGAAAGCAGCGTCGACGGACGCTGAAGTGATCGTCTTCTGCGGAGTGCATTTCATGGCGGAGACTGCAAAGATCCTCAATCCTCATAAACCTGTTCTGCTGCCCGATCTTCTGGCCGGCTGTTCTCTTTCGGACGGAACTCCGCCGGCGCAATTCAAAAAATTCCGCGAAGAACATCCTGACCATCTTGCCATTACCTATATCAACTGCAGCGCTGAAGTGAAAGCACTGAGCGATATCATCTGTACCTCCAGTAATGCAGAGAAGATCGTCAATCAGATCCCGTTGGACCAGAAGATCCTCTTCTCTCCGGACAAGAATCTCGGGGCGTTCATCAATAAGAAAACGGGACGCAACATGACACTGTGGAACGGCAGCTGCATCGTCCATGAGACCTTCAGCGAACGGAAACTCATCGGACTTCAGCTCGAACATCCGGATGCTGAATTGATCGCGCATCCCGAATGTGAGGACCATATCCTTGCAAAAGCGAAATTCATCGGTTCCACCAGTATGCTGTTGAAATATGTGCAGACATCTCCGAAGCAGAAATTCATTGTTGGGACGGAATACGGCATCGTCCACCAAATGGAGAAAAGCACAACAGGGAAGACCTTTCTGCCGCTTCCTCCCGAAGCGAACTGCGCCTGCAATGAGTGTCCTCACATGAAACGCAATACCCTCGAAAAACTCTACCTCTGCATGAAGGATATGCATCCGCAGATCGAAATGAGTGCGGAACTGCTCGAACGGGCGAGGAAACCGATCGACCGAATGCTGGCAATGAGTTGAATCAACGAATTGCTCTATGAATGAATAACAGCGCAGGAATCCTGCGCTTTTTGTTTTTGTAGAACGACCAAGCTTTTCGTATATTTTTACATAGAAAGCAAGATGTCTGTCACGCTGAGCGGAGTCGAAGCGTGACATAGAAAAGTGGATCAGCCCTCGACTCCGCTCGGGCTGACAACAATCAGATTCAGATGGGAATTCTATGGCGACCAAAGTCTATATCGAAGATCTTTCCAAACACGTTGGTGAGAGTGTCACACTGCAAGGCTGGCTCTATAATCTCCGCTCAAGCGGAAAGATCAAATTCCTTCTGATGCGCGACGGCACGGGGATCTGTCAGGGAGTTGCAGTGAAGAGCGTGATCGGCGAGGAGTTGTTCAATCGTGCCGGTGAGCTGACACAGGAATCATCATTCAAAATGTCCGGCACAGTCCGCGCAGAACAGCGTGCACCCGGCGGATTTGAAATGGATGTGACCAACGTTGAGATCATTTCCATCGCCAAAGAATATCCGATCACACCGAAAGAACACGGTGTTGAATTCCTTGCGGACCGCCGACATCTCTGGCTTCGGTCATCGCGTCAGCATGCCATCATGCGCGTCCGTCACGAGATCATCCGCTCCATTCGGGAATTCTTCGATGACCGCGGATTCACACTGCTCGATGCTCCCATCTTCACTCCCGCAGCATGTGAAGGGACATCCACTTTGTTCGAGACCGATTATTTCGATCTGGGAAAAGCATATCTCACACAGTCCGGACAGTTGTATGGAGAAGCCGGTGCAATGGCTCTCGGGAAAGTGTATGTGTTCGGACCGACGTTCCGTGCGGAAAAATCGAAGACCCGCCGTCATTTGACCGAATTCTGGATGGTGGAACCGGAAGTGGCATTCAATGACCTTGCGGACAATATGGATCTTGCCGAAGAATTTTTGGAACATATTGTCACCAATGTGCTGAAGAACCGTATGCAGGAACTTAAAACGCTTGAACGCAATATCCAGAAACTGGAAGCCGTGAAACGTCCGTTCCCGCGCATCACCTACGATCAGGCGGTGGAGATCCTTCACAAGAATAATATCCCGTTCGAATGGGGAAATGATCTTGGAGCGACGGATGAGACGGTCATCTCAGAGCAGTTCGACCGTCCTGTCATGGTCCATCGATATCCATCGGAAGTAAAAGCGTTCTATATGAAGCGCGATCCGGAGAATCCGAAAGTGGCTCTCGCAGTGGATGTGCTGGCATCGGAAGGATACGGTGAGATCATCGGCGGCAGTCAGCGCGAAGATGATTACGATCTGCTGCTTGCCAGACTGAAGGAACATAATCTTCCGCAGGAAGCGTTTGACTGGTATCTTGATCTCCGCCGGTACGGATCAGTTCCGCACGCAGGATTCGGACTTGGAATCGAACGGACAGTATCGTGGATCTGCGGACTTGAGCACGTGCGCGAGACCATTCCGTTCCCGAGAATGATCTACCGTATTACTCCATAATATTATTAAGATAAGAGAGGACTTTGATGCAGGAAACTCCGGAACAATATACCGCCAGGATATTATCCAATCTTAGGGGAGGAGACCCGCTGAAGGTCCTGAGATCGACACCAAAACGGATCGGGAAATTGATCAGCGGAAAATCCCGTTCCGTCCTCTATAAGAAGCCGTCACCATCACAATGGTCTGCGGCCGAGATCGTAGCGCATCTCGCGGAGACAGAACTGGTCCTGGGATGGCGTTATCGAACCATCGCAGAAAAGAACGGAGTTCCTCTTCAGCCGTTCGAGCAGGATGATTGGGCGGTGAATTCCAAGTATCAGAAGAGCAATATACAGGAGATGATTGAACTCTATTCCGTGCTGAGGAAGGCAAATTTGAAATTCCTAACCGGACTTCCGAAAGAAAAGTGGAACAATTTCGGACTACATCAGGAACGCGGGAAAGAGACCATCCGGCATATCGTCAACCTTGAAGCGGGACACGATCTGAATCATTTCAAGCAGATCGAACGTATTGTAAAATTAAAAAATAATTTGAGTCGTTGAGTCGTGAAGTCGTGGAGTATGTAAATACCGGCGAAGTTCATAATACTCTGTGACTCCAATACTCCATTACTTCACGGCCTCTAAAACACAACGACTCCACGACTTCAATACTCCAATACTCAACAACAAACTCTATGCTCAAAGCAGAACATCTTCGTAAACAATACTCCACGGTGGTCGCTGTGGATGATGTCTCTCTTCAGGTGCAGCGCGGGGAGATCTTCGGTCTTATCGGACCGAACGGAGCAGGAAAAAGCTCCACGATCCGTATGCTGCTGAATATCACCAGACCGGATTCCGGTACGATCACATATGACGGAGTCAGCTTCAACGATGCCGTCCGTAACAAGATCGGATATCTTCCTGAAGAACGCGGACTCTATAAGAAGAATGGACTTCTCGATACGATCATCTATTTCTCCACACTGCGCGGTGTCTCGAAACAGGAGGCAAAGAAAAAAGGGATGCAGTGGCTGGAACGGTTCAATCTTGAGGCATATGCAAAGCGAAAAGTAGAGGAACTTTCCAAAGGAAATCAGCAAAAGGCACAGTTCATCACGACCATTCTCCATGATCCGGACCTCGTTATTCTGGATGAACCGTTCTCCGGACTCGATCCGGTGAATCAGATCGTGATGAAGGATATCTTCGCCGAACTGAAGCAACAGGGTAAGGCGATCATCTTCTCCACGCACCAGATGGAAACCGCCGAAAAACTGTGCGATGAACTCTGCCTGATCAACCGCGGCAGGATAGTGCTGGAAGGAAGTGTCTCCGAAGCGAAACAGCGGTACGGCTCCAATTCGCTCCATCTGGAATTTGACGGTGACGGGAAATTTCTCTCCTCATTGCCGTTCGTCAGCAAAGCGACCATCTATGAGAATTATGCCGAACTGACGCTGAACGGGAAAGTGACCTCCAACGAGATCCTTACCGCATTGATGCCGAAATTCGAATTGCGGAAATTTGAATTCGTGGAACCGTCCTTGAATTCCATCTTTTTGGATGTGATCGGTTCTTCTGTTGAAGAGGTAGAGAAGAAGAGTGCCGCAGTTGAGAATACTGCTGTTCCTCTCCCTGCCATCAAGAATCCCGAGATCAAAAAATTACAGACATCACTCGTCTTAGGAGTTTTGTTGATGCTGGTCGGTGCAGTGCTGTATCTTACGCATAAAGACAGCGGCATGCTGGCCGGCGTCGGCGCTCTTTCTACGGCGATCACGTCTTTCCGATTGACCAAAGCGAAAGAAAAACTGAAACAGCAGCAGATGGAGGCGGCACATGAATAAGATACTGGCGGTCGCACAATGGGAATTTCTGGAAAAGGTAAAGACGAAAGCGTTCATTATCGGTCTGTTCATGACCCCGTTGATCATGGCCATCTTCACCGTGATCCCCGGTCTGCTGGCGGATAAGGGTGATGAAAAAACCAAGACGTTCGGTGTGATCGATGAGACTCACAGTTTTGTTCAGCCGATCAACGCTCAGCTCCTGCAGAAATACAAACTTGAGAACGGGAAGCCGAATTACGAACTGAAAGAGATCTCCGATGAGAATGGCGGTATCGATCATCTGAAAGTGATCGCCACCGCAGAACTCTCTTCCGCGAATATTGAAGGATATTTCATCATCCCCGCAGATGTCCTTGATAAAGGGAAGATCGAATACCGCGCGGAGAATGTGGGGAATGTGCGGGATCAGAACAGGTTCTCGAAGGTCCTTGAGGATATCATCATTGAACGTCGCCTCAAATCCGGCGGGTATGACGCGCCGACGATCAAGAAACTCATGACAGAGGTCGACATAAAGACCTTCAAAGTGTCGAAGCAGGGGGGCGAGAAGGAGACCGGATTCATGGAGACATTCTTCACCGGGTATATCTTCGTGATGATGCTGATGTTCCTCGTCCTGTCATCCGGTCAAATGCTCATCCGGAGCGTGATCGAGGAAAAAGCGAACCGCATTGTTGAGGTGCTCGTTTCTTCCTGCTCATCGCAGGAACTGATGTCCGGTAAGATCATCGGACTTTCCATGCTCGGATTGACGACGATCGCATTCTGGGCTGTGATCCTTATCGGTGTGAATTTTGCAACTCCCGTACCGTTCGTTGCGGGGGACAACATGCTATTGTTGTTCATCTATTTCGTCCTCGGATATTTCATGTATGTGGGGATCTTTATCATCGCCGGTTCCACTGTCTCAACGGAGCAGGAGGCGCAGCAGATGACCCAGTATATCACCATCTTCCTGGTACTGCCGATCGCATTCGCTGTGCCGCTCATGCTGAATCCCGATTCGATGATGGTGAAGATCATGTCGCAGGTGCCGCTTCTGACACCGACAATGATGGCACTCAGGTTCTCTGTTCGGACACCTGAATGGTGGGAGATAGCACTTTCGATCACAACATTATGTTTGACGATCTATGGTCTGATGTGGATGGCAGGTAAAGTGTTCCGCATCGGTATCCTTATCACTGGAAAGAAACCGAGTTTCAAAGAGATCTACGGCTGGCTCAAAGCCGAATAACGAAGAATTATTTTTATCATTGAACATGTAAAGGTACGCTCATGATACGATCCATAACCATCATCATTCTTACTGCTCTCGCTTTGCTCGTCATTCCGGCGAATGCTCAAGTCACAGCTTCCAATGTGAAAGGAGACGCATTCGGAAAGAGTATCTACGGACTGGGATTCACCGGCGGTCCTGCTTCCGGCGTCGGCCTCAGCATCCGGTATCATACGGAAGGGAAGACCTCATTGCAGGGTGTTCTGGGGGTCTTCAAACCGAAGAATACCGATACATTCTATTCATTCGGCGTAGAATATCAGCACGATCTCACCCGCAGCAATTCTGCACGATTCTTCTTCGATGTAGCCAGCAGTTATAATTACAACGGTTCCGGATCGAACAGGTACGCAGCACCGTTCCGGCTGGGTTCTGGATTAGGCGGCGAGTTCCTTCTGCAGGATGCCGTGCATCTCACTTTCCAAGGATTGCTCACGTATTTCTCAGATGGGACGATCATTCCGCTTCCGCAGTTGTCTATCCATTACTATTTTTATTAACAGATTTTGTGCATCAATAAAAAAGGCCTGTCCGATATTCGGACGGGCCTTTTTATTTCTATTACACGCATTGTCTTAAGCTATTTTACCAGGAGCATTTTTTTTGTGATGAGGCGGCGGTCTGACTGCAATGTGTAAAAATAGATCCCTGATGCAAGATGTGCCGCGGAGAATGAGGTCCTGTGAACTCCTTCATTCTGGAATTGATCCACCAGTGTTCCAACATGCTGTCCAAGAATGTTGACGATGTCCAACCGTACAGGACCGGCATGATCGACAGAATAGACGATCGTCGTCGAAGGATTGAACGGATTCGGATAATTCTGTTCAAGCCGGAATGAAGAAACAAATGAGGTCGAAGGTCGTCCGGAGGAGAGTGCGGTTCCCGGCGATGTTGTGAATCGATATCGGTCATTCTTCGTCAACGGTCTGGTCGTATAGATGAATAGCGAGTCCCCGGCTTGCGGCCATTTTCCGTTCACTGAAGGCATGGAATTGGTCAATTGACAGTGCGTATTCGCCGAGGTCTTCCGGTATTTCACGGGCGTAAGGAGGATGATCCGTTCCCCAAAATCGAACCGCTTGTTATTGTTCCCGTCTGCCACCAGAAAATCGATCTTCGCTCCATCCGTTATATTCATTGCTTTAAAGGGAAGTATGACCACTCGTTGTCCCGAGATATTGATGGCGGTATCGGAGGGAGCAGTGAATTGTCCCGCAACGGTGGTATCCGAATTGCCCCATGTCATAATGATATCGATCGGAGCGACGAGTTTTGTGCCGATCGTCGGATTCGCAAATGTAAGTAACGCGTTCGTATTGGAATTATTCCGAATAAAGGAATTCGTCAGATCAAGATCGAGGTCGAGTTCCGGACGGATCTCGACCTTCACACCGTCGAATTGTTCGGTGGTGTAGAGCGTTCGCTCACCGCGGTTCATCAGAAAATTGGGGACGACCGTATCGCCATCCGTCAGATCGACAATGGTCGACCGATAGATGCCGGTGCCAAGTGAATCAAAGCGGATCTCATACTGGTGTCCTGTCAATTTGGTTGAATCCATTCTGTGCACGATGAATTTTGCTGTGCTGATTCCGGAAGGATGCTCATACTTTGATGGATCGAAGTAACCCTGGAGCGGTGCCACGGTGAACCGTTTCGCAACGATATCATAATCCGTTTTCGATTTTCCCCAGCAGGACCATACCGCGACCATCTCATTGGACGGGGTCACGATCAGATCGGGCTCCCATTGGAAATTCACCGTGTAATCATTCACTCTTGTCTCAAGTGACCGCGGAGTTCCGTTCCGGTCATACATCCTTGCGTACACACCTTCGCGGTCACCATCCTGTTTCCAGCTGGACCAGCAGACAATGAACGCATCGTTCTGCATCGCTTTGATCTTCGGCAGCCATTGATAATCTGCCGTGGTCTGATTCACGGGGACCTCGCCGCCGATCTTCAGAGCGGAGGAAGTGAACCGTTGTAGATAAATGCTTCCGTCAAAACCGTCCTGTTCCCAGCTGCACCACACAACGGCGAACGAGTTATCGGAGAATGTCTCCACATCCGCATACCATTGATAATCGGTGACGAATGTGTTCACCCGGAATTCCGGAACAACGCCGGAGCCGTTCGCATTGAATATCCTTCCATACACACCATAGCCCGAAGGGTTAGAGTCATCCTGATTCCACGATTCCCAAACTACGACAAATCTTCCATCAGGGAAGTATTGCACCGACGGTTTTGCCTGGCTGTACGCCGTGGTTGTATTGATCCGGAATTCGCTCCCGATCTTTGTTCCGTTATTCGCAATCAGTTGTCCGAATACACCTTTGTCGCTGCCGTCCTGATCCCACGAATCCCACACTACAATAAAATTCCCGGCCGCATCAGCAGCTGCATCAGCATTTGTTTGCGTCGCTGCAAGGGTGGTATTCACGGTGAATTCCGGACCGACCGGAAGTCTGTTCTTATAGATGCGTGCTTTGATATCATAGATCTGACTGAATCCTGTGTATGATGCCCACGTTATGATCAGATCGCCGTTCTTGTTCATTGCAGCGGCCGGTTTATCCTGATCGTTCGCCGTGACGGTGTTGACAAGGATCTCACTCCCGATCGGCTGGTCAGATGCGGAGAAGAACTGCAGATAGATATCGCCTTTCGATATGGAATCTATCTGATTCTCCGATCTCCACACAACGGCATAATTCCCCGCAGAATCCCGCACGATCTGCGGATCGCGCTGGACCGACGGCAGTGTGGAATTGACGAAGAATTCCGATTGCGCGCGGGAACACATGGTGGAAAGCAGGATCAGAAGAAAAACTTTTGAAAGAATATTCATCATAGGTTCTTCGATATCACATCGGTCTGGAAATTTTATTTTAGCTGGAAATCGAGCAGTTGAAATCCAGTTGCTGCCGGTAATTGATAATGCCACCACTCGAGTGAGTAATCGGTGAAACCGCCGACAGTCAGCATCATCGAGTGGAGAAGATTCCTGTTCTGATTCACCGCCGGATCGGGATGGACATAATCCAATGATGCTTCGGGACCGAACCAGTCAAATGGTGAGGGCATCGCCAGTTCTTTTCCTGTAGCGAGTGTTACGAGCGAAATATCCACAGCCGCTCCGCGGTTGTGATGCGAACCGGAATTCGGGTCAGCGACGAACGCGCGATACTCAAACGGGAGTGTCTCATACATGAAATACTGAACTGCCCGTGGACGGTATCCGTCATACATCTTCAATCCGAGACCGATCTTGCGGAGACTATCCTGGATCACGATCAGGCGCTGTGCAACGGACCTTGAAACGAAGCATTCGTCCGTTGTGTAGAGTTTCTGCGGTGCACCGCTGTAAGTGGTGACAAAATTGTTCGTGGTGCTGTATCGGATCTCAGTGATGATATCCGGGATCAGTTCCTTGATATTCACCAATTCATCCGATCCGGTCTGTGCGCCGGCGAGCGAGGGGAGAAGGAAGACGAAGAAGCATGCAACGGTCATGCGGTCCATTCAGATTCCCGTATGTGAGGATAAAAAAAAACGGCGCCCGAATGAGCGCCGTTGACCTTCAGTTGAATTATTTTACGAGCAGCATCTTCTTTGTCTCGGTGAACGAACCGGATTTCATTGTATAGAAATATGTTCCGGTCGCCAGCCCGTCCGCATTGAATTTCACTTCATGCGTGCCGGCGGACATGTTCTCATTCACCAGTGTTGCCACCTGCTGACCCAGCGAATTGGTGATGAACAACTCTACGTGACCTTCGGTCTTCAGTGCGAAACGTATAGCACTCGAAGGATTGAACGGGTTCGGATAATTCTGCGACAGCGTGAATGCTGCCGGGACCTTTTCCGATATCGTATTCACGCTGAGCACGACCACTTTGCTCTCGAGGATGACAATGGAATACTCCTCGGGATGATCTCCGCGGACAGCGGTATTGACAAGCGCGATCTCGCGCTTTCCGTCTCCGTCCACATCATTCAGCACGGTCACATTGGGGAAGCGGTAGTTCGAATCCGCGGGAGCGGAGTAGAGCGTATCGAACGTATAGCCGACGGAATCGTCATACGCTTTTCCTTTGATGTGGCTTAAACGATAGACCTTGCGTGTAGCATTGTTCCAGTCGCCGACAAAGAAGTCCACTTCGCCGTCACCGTCGATATCACCGATATCAGCTCCTTGGAAATTCCCTGCATCTTGAATCGGACTGATGATCTTCATGCT
Organism: Bacteroidota bacterium; assembly: GCA_049317705.1. Lineage (GTDB taxonomy): Bacteria > Bacteroidota > Ignavibacteria > UBA10030 > UBA8401 > UBA8401. The sequence continues at coordinate 14,334 of JBMOHT010000043.1, forward strand.
GGATGTGCTCAGAGTCGTCAGATCAGCCGTATTCGGAAGATAGAACACTGCGCTTGGCGGGCTTGCCTGACCTCCGAGAAACATCTCTAATTTTCCATCTTTGTTCGCATCATAGAAACTGACGCTGTTCTGTTCTCCGTAATCCACCGGAGATGACGCCTGGTTCACATCTGCTTTCAGTTCATAGGTATCTTTGCCGGTAGCTTCATAGACAGCATAGGCGATCATATCCCACGTGAATCCCCAGATCTCTTTTTTTCCGTTCCCATTGAAATCAACGACATGGTTGTTGAAATAATATCCGCCGTTGAATGTGCCCAGTGTATCGGCAAATTCACGTTCGAAATCACTGAATCCCGGTTCAATGGAACCGATAAGATGATAAATAAAGAGGGGACGAAGAGCTGCTGTACCCGATCCGCCGCCGTAAGCGCGTCGTGCGCTGAAGATCAATTCGACATCGCCGTCCTTATCAACATCATCGGCGATGACGCTGGTGACAGCGTAATAATATTTATCCGGGAATCCGAGTTTGGATTCGAGTGTCGGCAGTTTCGGGAAGTTGCCGAGCACAGGATCATATTCATAGATGAATAATCTGTTCGGAGAAACATCAACGCTGGAACGGGCATCGAGCGGTTCACCGAAGATGATCTCTTGTAATCCGTCCTTATCGATATCGCCGACGGTCAGGCAGGGCCACGAACCTTTCGCAGCGTTCTGATACGGGATCTTTGCCGACCAGACGAGATCATATTTATTATTTGCACTCGCTTCAAAACGGAGGATCGTCGGCATGCTTGTGTCCGCAGTAAAAGTCGTTGCGGGATCGACGATCACAAGGAATTCTCTCTTGCCGTCCTTGTCCAGATCGTACGAACCGTACACGCGCCACGCAGCGACACTGTCCGACCATTCCGGATAACTGCTTGGTTTGAATGTTGCAGAGATCGTGAACTTCGTTGTATCGAATTTTGCCTGTGCACTGAGAGATGTTGAGAGAATTGACAGAAGCACTGCAGCCATCGTAAGAAGTTTTTTCATCGATGAACCTCCAAATGTGAATGTTGAGGGACGGGGGAATGAGTGATTGACTATTGTCCTATTTTTAATTAATCAAAAAACAGAGAGAGAATCAAGAGACCCAATGGTGAATTTTCCTATGCAAAAGTTGTATAATTATACAGTAAAAGGGCTTAAATTTCTTGACACAGCAATCGGCTTTACCTATATTCAACACACGTAAATATTTTTGTGAACTCAATAGCAACGGATCCCATTTATGATCAAACGCTACTCTCTGTTCCACATTGCCGCTCTCTTCATCCTCTCCGTTACACTTCTCACTGCAGGCACCACAGGAAAAATCGCCGGAAAAGTTACCGATGCAAAGACGAAAGAAGGAATTCCTTCCGCCGTCGTGGCAGTCAACGGCACGTCACTGGGTGCGGCAACGGATTTCAACGGCAACTATGTGATCGTGAATGTTCCTCCGGGAACATATTCGGTCTCCGTCAGTTATGTGGGATACCAGCCGACCCGCGTGAACAACATCGGAGTGAACGTCGACTTTACCACAACGCTCAACATCCATCTGAATGAATCGTCGGTGGAACTGAATGAGTTCGTTGTTGAAGGGGAACGGAATCCTCTCATCCGTCAGGACCAGACAAATCCTGTCGTAGCGGTGACGTCGGAGAATATCCAGGCACTGCCGGTGACAAGCATCAGCGAGATCATCGGACTGCAGTCAGGAGTTGCAGTGGATGATGACGGTGATATCCACGTTCGCGGCGGACGTTCCAACGAGATCGCCTTTACACTGAACGGTATGTCCGTGAACAATCCGTATGACAACCTGAGTTCGATCGGTGTTGCCACCAACGCAGTTCAGGAAGTGACCGTATCAACGGGAACGTTCAGTGCGGAATACGGCAATGCTTTGAGCGGCGTTGTGAACTATGTAACAAAAGAAGGCGGAGCGAAGAACAACGGATCGATCCGCGTGCTGACGGGAGATTATTATACCAAGGACAATGATGTCTTTCCGCATATCCAGCATTTCCAGCCGCTGAATACATCACGTGTTGAGGCGACCTTCGGCGGACCGACATTTGTTGATGATCTTTCATTCTATGCCTCCGGTGTGTATGACCGAAATCACGGATACTTATACGGAAACAGAATTTATAATCCGACCGACATGTATATCACCAGGGATGAGTTCACGAAACGGCTTGTTGTGTTGGATTCTCTTGGAAACGTACGGCCTGATCCTTCAATTGCCGGTTACCCTCTCTATACTAATGACCCACGGCTCGGCTCCAACTCTTCACCATACTATTTCAATCCGCTCAATCGGTCGATCGATTATAACACGAATGTTTTTGCTGTTCCGGGTAATGGACTGTACAAAATGCCGGCGGTCGATCGTGTGGGGAAACCGACCGGTGACAGCGCGTTGGTGCCGTTGAATATCAGCGAATCATATAATATTCAGGGAAATCTCGCATACAGGATCTCATCCACTATGCGATTGAAATATGAAGTTGTGTATGACAATGCAAAGAGCCAAAGCGCATCATATTACGGCTATCGCTACAATCCGGACGGACGTCCGACTAGTTACAGCAATGGACTTGTGCAAGCGTTGGATTGGACGCACACACTGAGCAACTCCATCTTTTATACTTTAAAGATGTCGTTAAGCAACACAGATGATAAGACCTATACATACGAGAATATCAATGATCCCCGGTACCTGCCCGGCTTCTATCAAACGACATTGCCGATCGTCGGTTTCCTGACGGGCGGCACATCCAATGGACGGACATTCCGTAATTCACAGTCCTTGGGCGGAAAATTCGACGTGCAGGCGCAGTTATTCGGCGACCACGAAGTGAAATTCGGTGCAGAACTTAGGATGCATACCATCAAACTTGAAACGTATGAATTGGAATTCTACGATGTGAAACGTCCTTCGGTCATTGTCGATGACTTCCAGGATGTGTATGCCGATAGTATCGTATATGCTGCACGCAAACCGGATATCAATTCCGGTTATATCAACTACAAGAAGACGCCCAAACAGTTCTCCACCTATGTGCAGGATAAGATCGAATTGGAAAAATCGCTCATCCTGAATGTCGGTCTTCGTTATGAATATTTCGATCCTGCATCTAAATATAATCCGAATCTGAGCGATGCTTTGTCTGCACGCGATACAACATTCTTAACGAAGGATCTGAAGGATGCCAGCGTAAAGCATACGTTCAGTCCTCGTATCAGCATCGCGTATCCTATCACGGACGAAGGTGTCATCCGTTTCTCGTACGGACATTTCTATCAGCTCGGAAATCTTTCGTCGCTCTATTCCAATTCCAATTTCCGCGTTGCCGGATCGCAGCCGCTCTTCGGAAATGCAGATGTAAAACCGCAGCGAAGCATCCAGTATGAGATCGGTCTGCAGCAGGGGCTGACGCCGGACCTTCGTCTTGAAGTGGTCGGTTTTTATAAGGACGTGCGGGACTATATCTTCAATCAGATCGTTGTCACGGCAAAAGGGGACATCTCGTATCAAGTGCTGACGAATCTTGATTATGCGAACTCGCGCGGTCTGACAGTTTCGCTGTATCAGCGCCGAATGCCCGGGAGTATCTTCTCATCATCCATTGATTACACATTCTCCGTTGCAGAAGGGAATCGGACCGAACCTCGTGCCGACTTCTTCTTCAGTGAGAAATCCGGCAAGAGCGCTGAGACATTCCTCGTTCCGCAGAGTTTCGACCGGACGCACATCCTCAACACAACGATGAATTTCAGCGAACAGGATGATTACAGCGCCAGCATCATCACCCGTCTGCAGTCCGGAACACCGTACACCGCATCCATACCGGCTAACCTTGCAACTCAGTTGTCGCAGTTCATCCAGAACAGTTCCACCAAGCCGCTGCAATGGTCCGTCGATCTGAAATTGGAGAAGTATTTCCTGGCGGACGGTCTGAAGTATTCGGTCTTCATGCAGGTGGATAATCTGTTCGATACCCGCAGCGAGACGGATGTCTATTCGAACAGCGGTAAAGCATTATACAATGCGAATCAGGTCGCTGATCCCAATCAGTTCCAGGAGATCCGTCGCCGCATCAACCGCGGGGATGTCGGTATGATCCCGCTCTCAGCTGTTGACAATTATTATGTGAATCCGCAGAATGTGAGCCGTCCTCGTTTGGTCCGGTTCGGTCTTTCCGTCCTTTTTTAATTTTGATCATGAACAAGGGAACATTTGGTATGAATCGTATGAAGAAAAGTTTGTTGACCGCGCTTCTTGTCATCTTCACCGTGGTGAATGCACAGGATACCAAGGTCGATTTCCGAACTGCCGATCTGAAACTGCTCAACAAGCAGCAGCTGCGCGAATATCAGCGATGGCGTGATGAGCAATTCAAAATGCTCAAGACGACCGGTCTTCAGAATGAAGTGAAGAGTCTTGTCATTCAGGGAAATAAGATCAAGTCGATCATCTATAATACCGGTGCTATCAGTAATCCCGGTGTTCAGGGAAACGTTCTCGATCTCGTGTGGAACGGTCTTGGATATGGTTATGAATTCGGCCCTCTGGTCGGAGCACGTGTTCCGAAAGCGGCAAACCCGAATGATTCCGTCAGTTTCATTATCGATGGATTCGGCGGTTCCAGCAGAAATACGGCGGACGGTGACTTCGCACCGAACAACGTTGATAAATGGGGTTGGCTGCCGAAGGCAGGATATTCAGCTCCTGGTCAGAACGACCTGGCAAGCTGGGGAGCGCGTACAAGTGATCTGCGGTTGAAACCGAAATCATGGCCGGACAGTTGGTATAATTCAGTATTGGGGGAGTATGTTTATCCTTCATTCCTCGGCGGAAATGCTACTGTGCCGGATGAAGAAGTGTATTATGTCGTGGATGATTCCACTGATGCGGAATTCGACTATTTTCCGATGGCAGCAAATTCGGCCCATAAAGGTTTGGGAGTGAATCTTGAAGTCCGTTCGATGCAGTTCGCCAATCCGCTGGCGGAAGATATCATCTTCCTGGTCTATTCAGCTGAAATGGATCCGCGAGCGAAAGAGATCCCGAAGATGTTCTTCGGTATGTTCGGCGATCCGCATATCGGCGGACCGAACAATTTTTCCGATGATGCTGCATCGTTCATTCCTGCCCGTCCTATCGGGAAGCCCGCATTTGATAATCTGCTTACGGTGGACAACAAACTCACTTCACAGCTCTCCCGAAATATCGTCTACAGTTGGGATCCTGACGGGAAGGGTGATCTTGCAACATATGTTCCGGGCTACTTTGGATATAAATTTTTGGAAAGTCCTACGAACAGTGTTGACGGGATCGATAATGATGACGATGGTATGACGGATGAGAATCCCTACAATGATAAAGGGACGTTCATCGATGGGATCAATGTTCCGCTGAAGACCGGCATCAGTGATTCAGCAAAATATGTTGCCCTGTATGGAACTCCCAAAGCACGTTGGTCCGGCGATGAGGATGGTGACTGGGATAAGGATAAAGACGATGTCGGCGTTGACGGTATCTTCGGCACCGGTGATTTCGGTGAAGGGAACGGTATGCCTGATCAATTGATCGGCGCGGATGGAACATGGCTCGGTTCAGAGCCCAATTTTGGTTTCCGTGATGTCAGTGAATCCGATCAGATCGGTCTTCGCAGTTTCTGGTCACTGCCGTGGGGAGGGAATAACCGTCCGAAGAATGATAACCTGATGTATAACAGTATCGCATCCGAATTTGACACTACTGCTCTGGCGCTGCTCTATACGACCGATCCTGCAAATATCGGTGACTATATCTTTTTGTATGGTTCCGGTCCGTTCGATATGAAACCCGGACACCGCGAACGGTTCTCCATTGCACTGTTGATGGGGACTGATCTGAAGGACCTTCTGCTGAATTCCGAAACTGCACAGCTGGTGCTTCAGGCGAACTACCGTTTCGCGCAGCCGCCGCCGAAACCAAGAGTGACAGCCGTTGCCGGGAATGGTAAAGTAACATTGTATTGGGATAATGCTGCTGAAAGTACGACAGATCCATTCTCCGGGAAAAAGGATTTTGAAGGATATAAGATCTATCGGAGTCAGGATTATACGTTCAAAGATGTGTTCACGGTGACCGACGGAAACGGGTATCCGTTCCTGGGGAAAGCATTGTATGATGCAGAGGCCCGCAGATCCGCACAGTGGCATCGTCCTTGGACGAAAGCCGAGCAGGATAAATACGTCGGCGGATTCATGCCGGTGGAATATCGTGGACGATTCATCAAATATTACATGGGTGAACCAAGCGATACCTCCGGTTTCCGACATGAATATGTCGATTCGACCGTGACCAACGGTATCACGTATTATTATGCGGTGGTCACATTCGATCACGGTGATGATTCACTCCAGCTGCCTCCGTCCGAAAGTCAGTCGATCATTCAGCGTGATGCGGTCACACAGGAGTTCAAGTTCGATGTGAACACTGTATCGGTCGTGCCGAATGCTGAAGCAAGCGGTCTGGTCAGTACGAAAGCGGACCTTCAGAACGGAGTGAGTCTGTCGCACGTTAAAGGTGTCGGCACCGGTTCTGTTCAATTCAAAGTGCTGAATGAACTTTCATTGAAGAACGGTAAATATAACATATCGTTTGCTAGAACAAAGGTCGGAACGGATACGATCATGGCGTACAGTATCCTGCGAAAGACCCCCGTTGTCGAGCAGGTGATCGGTAATGAGAATCTGTATGTGAATCTTCAGAATAAGAATTTTGTTGCCGGCAGTGTTAAGATCTACAACGGACCGGATACGAATGCCGCGCTGATCCCGATGAGTTCCATCTCACTGGATTCCGCCAATGGAAGACTGAGAGCGACCGTGAACGGTGTGCTGCTGAAGACAAAAACGTACACCGTGGCGTATCAGTATTTCCCGATCGCCGGAAGCGGATATTATAAAGGGAGCGATGCCAATCCTGTCTTCGACGGTATCAGGACCTATGTCGGTAACGATACTTTGCTGCTGGACGGCACGAATACCGGATACGCCGTGAAGCAGAATCAGGACAGTATGTCTCTGAACATCACGTCGACATTCTCCACGCTGGGAAGAAAAGCACATCCTATCGATTACCGTATCACATTCTCAACCACTACTGCTGATCTTGATGCAAATGGAAATTATATCACTCCGGCGGATTCATTCGTTTCCACGGGAACATTCTCATCGGTCAACAAAGTGTATGTGAAGACACCGTTCAAAGTGGAGAACATGACCGACACGACGAAGCTGACAGTGATCATCCAGGACAAAGCGGGGGCCAATAATAAATCAGGTCGATGGGATATGGGTGAAGAGATCATTATCCTTGAACTTGCAACACCCGTGCTGCAGTCAAAAGTATTCCATAACATATCGATCGCCCGAAAGAGCGGAGTGCTGAATTATGTCATCCCGGCCGGTTCTGTGATCAATGTGAAGATGCGCAAACCGTTCGCCGCGAATGATGAATTCGAATTCACGACGAAAGCGATGACCTATAGCGCTGCAGTCGGTGATGCTATGCTGCAGAATGCGTATGTCGTTCCGAATCCATACGTGATCAACAGCGCATTCGAACTGCCGTCGAACCGTCCCGACCTGAGAGGGGACAGGGCATTGCAGTTCCGGAATCTGCCGCGCGAGTGCACCATCCGTATCTACACTGTCACCGGAGAATTGGTGCAGACGATCCACAAGAATGACAATACATCGACCGTCAACTGGGACCTTCTGTCGTCCGAAAGCGCCCGTATCGGTTACGGTGTGTATATCTATCAGATCGAAACGCCGACCGGCGGAACAAAGATCGGTCGTCTTGGAATCATAAAATAATTTTTTCTGGAGAACTCACTCATGAAATGTGTTATCCGCACGTTACTCATCCTGATCATCATCGCCTCCATGCCGGCTGCCGAAGCGCAGCTGAGCAGGACGACAACGAAGGTCGGAACGACCGTTGCCCAATTCCTGAAGATCGGCGCCGGTGCGCGTTCTGTCGCGATGGGAGGGAGCGCCGCCGCTATGGACGGTGACATCTATTCCATCTATTGGAATCCCGGTTCACTTTCCCGTCTTAAGACCCCCGGTGAAGCTTCTTTCAATCATACTCAATGGTTGGCGGACATCGATTATAATTATGTGGCAAGCGGATTGACGGTGGACGGATTCGGAACACTCGGACTCTCCGTTACATCGCTGACCATGCCGGAGGAGATCGTCCGCACAGAGATCAATCCTGAAGGGGACGGCCGCCGCTGGAGCTACAGCGCATTCTCGATGGGTCTGTCCTACGCGCGTTCTCTCACAGATCGGTTCTCCATCGGATTCACTGCTAAGTATATCCACGAAGGTATCTGGAATATGTCTTCGTCGGGTTTTGCTTTCGATATCGGAACTATCTATACAACAACGTTCAATGGATTGAAGATCGGCGCGAGCATCTCGAATTTCGGCACGAAGATGCGTCTGGACGGTCAGGATATTTCGTTCAACAATGTTCCTTCCGGTGTGCAGGGAGCAGGACCGCAGAATGTGCAGTCCATCTATAAAACAGAATCATACGACATACCGCTGCAGTTCCGTATCGGTCTCGCAATGGATGTTCTGAATATGGATGCTATCCGCGCTACAGCATCAGTGGATGCGACACATCCCAATGACAATGTGGAATATGTCAATTCCGGTCTGGAAGTAGCATATGATGAGATGTTCTTTGCCCGCGTAGGATATAATTCGCTGTTCAATGAGAACTCAGAGCAGGGATTGACATGGGGCGTCGGTATGTATTTCCAGGTGACAAACCTCAATGGTATCAAACTTGATTATGCTTTTGCCGATTATGGCCGGTTGAATGATGTGCAGTATGTATCGGTGAGTGTGACATATTAAAATATTCACCACGGAGAACACTGAGTTCAGGAGAATAAAACAAGGGACGTGTGAAAGCACGTCCCTTTGTTTTTTAAATATCCATTGTGCACGAATTGACCGCAGATCAGACGGGCAGGAGGATAAACACGGATGATCGATGCAATTCAGGACTTTAGATCAAGGTGCATTCACCGCGGAGGTCGCAGAGTGCGCAGAGAATCATATGGGCGAATGCCCGTCCAATAGAATTGGAACACGGATCTGACAGATACAAGGGATCACCACCGATGAAGGATGGTGGGACCTGTGATAACACATTTATTTTGTTTCCAATTGTTTGTTTGGTCCCTATTGTGTTGAAGAAGACCGATCACTGGCCAGAATGTCCGGCAAAGAATGTTCATGCTGAGCAAGATGTCGCCGCTAAGAGATCCTTTGATGTATGCCGATGATCAGATCGGCGATATCGCGCCGAAGCTTGATTTAAAAAAAACACTTTCCGCCTTAATTGAATTGTTTGAAGGATGCCTGTCACACAGCCATTTTGAGTCCTCATTGATTCGTCCCTAAACAATTCATCGGATTTCCTACTTTAGGATGTGAACCTGTGCTATGGTTTATCATCCTTTACGCCATAGCGGCCTGCCCCTTTGCGTCTTTGCGAGAGTATCCTTAACAGGAAGTACATAAAAAAAGGCTGAGCAGATGCTCAGCCTTTTGTATTCATT
>JBMOHT010000044.1:0-23880 GCA_049317705.1 Bacteroidota bacterium
TCGCTGAATTCGGCAAAAGGGAGAGGAACATTCGTGACGGCAGCCATTCCGCTCCACTAATGACCTCAAGTGATAACTGACCATTTATCCAGTTGAACGGGGAATGAACGGAGAGTATTTTCAATCAGGGGGAACACATCGAATGAAAGACACTTCATCAAAATTCAAAGTGATCCGCGTGGCCATCGTTGATGACGACGAGGAGATCCGCAACGGACTCGGCTGGATCATCGGGCAGGCGGAAGGCTATTCTCTGACCGGTGCGTATAAGAATTATACGGAAGCATTGAACGGTATTTCCGATGATGAGCCGGATGTTGTGCTGATGGATATCGGACTTCCCGGAAGGTCCGGCATCGAATGCGTACGTGAACTCAAAGTGAAATTCCCGTCCGTACAGTTCGTGATGCAGACTGTGTACGCCGATGACGAGAATATCTTCCAATCACTCCGCGCCGGTGCGGTCGGCTATCTGCTCAAAAAAACTCCGACGGCAAAATTCCTTCAGGCCGTCAGCGATGCGTACGAAGGGGGCTCACCGATGAGCGGCGAGGTCGCCCGGAAAGTACTCAATTATTTTCAGACACCGCAGAAGAAAAGCTCGAAGGATTATGAACTGTCGGACCGGGAAATGGATGTTCTTAAAGCACTCACTGAAGGTCACAGCTACAAAGCGATCGCGGACAAGTTATTCGTCAGTGTTCATACCGTCCGTTTTCATCTTCATAACATCTACGAAAAACTGCACGTCTCATCCCGCGCGGAAGCGGTGGCGAAGGTGATGAAAGAGAATATGCTGTAATTTTTTACCACTGAGCCACAGAGAACACAGAGAAAAGCAATTAAAAAGATGTCGGACACCTTTAAGGTGTCCGACATCTACGCATAACATTGATTTTTAGCACACCCCTTTCTCCTCCTTTTTTAGTACCTTTTCATAATTATCCTTTCTCTTTCTTAAAAGATCCATTATGAAAAACTCTCTCCGTCTTCTGCTCATCGGTTCGTTTATTGCCGTCATCTCCTTTCGATTCTTTGCCCTGCGCGGACCGGAGCGGGAAGGAAAGGAAGAACTCAATGAACGAAAGGGACTCATTTCCTTCGACTGGTGGTACGACCAGCGGGCACTGCCGGGCAACATCATTCAACCGGATGGACTTGCGAAAGCGTTCCAATACACTCAACAGACGATGATGTCGCTGAAGAAAGGCCCGGCTGAGGAACCATGGCAGTCCATCGGACCGGATAATGTCGGCGGCCGAGTTCTCTCTCTCGCATTCGATCCTGACAGTTCGAATGTTCTTTGGGCGGGAAGTGCCAGCGGCGGAATTTGGATATCCAGAACCGGCGGAGCGGGAGCAGATGCATGGGATTATGTGAATACCGGTTTCAACGTTCTCGCAGTCGGCACGATCGCGGTCAATCAATCCAACTCCAAAGAGATCTACGTGGGCACAGGCGAGATTAGCGGGTACGAACTTGGACTCGTCGGAACACCCGGCGCACGCACGACATATGGCCTTGGGATCGTTAAGAGCACCGATAAAGGAAAAACTTGGATCTCGACAGGACTCACCTGGCTCTTCTCGCAGAATCGTTCCGTACAAAAGATCGTCATCAATCCGAAGAATCCCCGCACCATCTTCGCTGCTACATCCGAAGGGACGTACCGCTCGCTCAATTCCGGCGGCACGTTCACCCGCGTCGATTCTACATTGATGGCGATGGATGTTGCGATCAATCCGACCGACACGACCATTCTCTATATCGCCTGCGGTCAGCGGAATACCGCTCCGAATCCCGGACTCTACCGGTCCACGGACGGAGGGAGTTCATTCTCAAAACTGACGACAGGACTTCCGGTATCGAATTTCGGACGGACATCCATTGCCATTGCTCCGTCGAGTCCTGCAACTGTTTATATCAGTGTAGCGAGCGCATCCACACATTCGCTGTTGGGATTGTATCGTTCAACAAATAACGGAACTGCATGGGAACTGATGAATTCATCAACCGATTATTTGAACGGACAGGGCTGGTACAATAATGTCGCTCTTGTCCATCCTTCAAATCCTGCAGTAGTCTATACCGCAGGACTCGATGCATACAAATCCGTCAATAACGGCAGCACACTCACGCAAAAATCGTATTGGTATAAATCGAATGAAGGGGTCATCGTTCCGGGAGGTGTAGAGGGAACCGATAACACGTATGCTCACGCCGATCATCATGCCATCATCATCGATCCGAAGAATACGAACCGGATGTTCTTCGGCAACGACGGCGGTATCTTTGAGTCGACGGACGGCGGCGAAACATTCATCGGCAGGAACGGCGGATTTATCACCACACAGTTCTATAATGGATTCGCTAATGCCGATACCGATTCCCTTATCGCTCTCGGCGGACTGCAGGACAACGGAACAGTGAAATATCAAGGGGGCATGTCGTGGAATAAAGTATACGGCGGCGACGGCGGATGGTGCGCCATTCATCCTACGAATCCTTCGATCGTGTTCGAAGAGTATGTGAATCTTACCATTGCAAAAAGTACGGATGGTGGTGTGAACTGGTCCTCATCGTTCACTCCCGCATCGTCTGACACGGCGAATTTCATCGCGCCGTTCGTCATCTCACCATCCAATGGAAATATTTTGTATGCTGGAGCCGAAAAGATCCACAAATCCACAAACGCCGGCGGTGTTTGGGCAGCAACGAACGGCGGCAATGCACTCAATTCGGCGAGCGCATCGTGTCTTGCTGTCAGTTTTACCAATTCAGATACTGTTATTGCGGGAACCGGACGGCGACAGAATCCGCTGTTTGAATTGTTCTATACAACGAACGGCGGCACCACGTGGTCAAAATCTGCTTCTGCGATCCCGAACAGATTCCCGACCGATCTCACATTCGATCCGAACGATAGCCGAATTGCATACGCAACATTCTCCGGATATGGTTCATCGCATGTTTTCCGCTCATCTGATGCAGGGAAGACATGGTCCGACATCTCATCGAATCTTCCGGATCTGCCCGTGCAGTCCGTCTGTGTCGACCCGCTCAATTCTTCAGACGTCTATCTCGGAACGGATCTCGGTGTCTACCGTTCTGTGAACAGCGGCGCCACATGGGAAACGTGGTTCGACGGAATGCCGTTCGCGATGGTGCTCGATGTTTCCGTTTCCAAAAAAGATCATCGCTTGCGGGCCGCGACATTCGGCAACGGTGTCTATCAGCGCAAACTCCGTCCGAAACAGACGCTTGGTGTGCAGCTTGCGGACCGATCGGTCCCGACGGAATATCAGCTTGCACAGAATTATCCGAATCCATTCAATCCGTCAACAACCATTGAATATTCAATCGCAGAACACCTTCCAGGTTTAAAAAACCTGGAAGGTGTCCCTGTCACCATTAAAATGTACGATATATCAGGCAAAGAGATCGCGACCCTGGTGAACGAACACAAGAATGCCGGTCTCTACTCCGTGCGATGGGACGCTTCGCGGTATTCCAGTGGTACATATTTTGTCCGTATGACTGCCGGAGAATTTTCAGCAGTGAGAAAACTGACGCTCATAAAATAGTGAAGCATCTTCTTCTCATATTGCTCCTTGCTGCAGGAATAATGGAAGCTCAAAATGATTCCGTGAAATTCTATGCCGGGTTCCGCGCATCACGCGTCCTCTCCAGTTATCCGAACAGTCAGTTCCCGCAGACCGAGTATTGGATCCGCGTGGCAAAAGGAATGGCGCAGAAATTTCCCGGGAGTATTCCTGCGGGGATATGGATCGTCAGTCTGTATCAGAATGCGGGCATCACGCAGCTGAGTTTTCCAAACGGCGGCATTTCGGTGCCGAATATTCAATTCACCGGAACGGATTTTAACGAAGCACATCTTGCAAAACTGGATACATCCGGCGTGAAAGTGTGGCTCCAGGTGGAGCCGGGCGCGGCGAGTATGGACACACTCATCTCCATCGTGCTGAACCGGTACAAGCAGCACCCGTGCGTGATCGGATTCGGCGTGGATGTGGAATGGTTCTTCGCCAATACGAATTCGGGAGGACGGAAGCTGACCGATTCCATTGTGCAGCGCTGGGAACAGAAAGTGCAGTCCGTCAACCCTGCCTACACACTGTTCATCAAACACTACGCGGAGAGCTGGATGCCGCCGACCTATCGGGGGAAGGTGATGTTCGTCGACGACAGTCAGGATTTCACCTTCTCCGGAACGCCGTTCAATGCCATGGTGTCGGAGTTCGCTTCGTGGGGAAACAAATTCTCACCGGCACGTTCTGCGTATCAGTTCGGGTATAAAGCTGACTCGGTCTGGTGGAAGCAGTTGTCCGATCCGCCGAAGACGATCGGTGATGCACTCCGGTCCAAGATCCCGTCATGCGCCGGAGTGTTTTGGGTGGATTTTACCATTACAAAAATATTCCCCTATACGTCAGTTGCGGAGAGTAAGACCGTTCCTGATAAATTCTCTCTTTTCCAGAATTATCCGAATCCGTTCAATCCTTCAACAACGATCGAATATTCAGTTGGGACGGACAATTATCATTTGCTGCAGAAATTTGTTACAATAAAAGTATACAATGTGCTTGGCGAAGAGACCACAACCCTCGTGAAAGACCAGAAAGCGCCGGGGAATTATTCCATTCAATTCAACGCCTCCGCACTGCCGAGCGGTGTCTATTACTATCGCCTTCAGTCTGGAAGTTATTCCTCGGTCAGAAAAATGATCCTGATGAAATAACTCTACGTTGATGCAATTGATCTTCAATTGCGTACCGGCCGGTCCTGTTTTCGCAAGGAGTACGTATTCACGTTATTGATTGTGAATGACCCGAGCGATACATTATTGAGAAATATTTTTTCTTCTCTCCCTGATAGAAAGGCTTGAAAATGATGACCTCCCTTAGACAATTATCGTTCCTTCTGTTCTTCATTCCGCTCATCGCTTCCTCACAATTCGTCAACGAAACACGACTTCCAGTTTTCCAGGAACCGATCTCTTCATCATCAATCACCCGGCTTCAGCACCATACTATTCTTCATGGGGCCACATGGCAGGAAAATGAATTCATCCCCGGTTCCGGTGTGTATTACGGATCGGGACATATGTTCCTGATCGACCGTCCGCTGACACCGGAGAGAATTGCTGTGACGGTCCCCGTAACTGCGTACAGTTACAGCATGGGATTCGGAGGATATAAGGACGGAGTCCGCTATTCGCTGACGGATACAAAGGATTCCATCTTTCTTGCCTGGAGCAAAGTGCGCATCAACCTTTCCGACGTTGGACCGTTCGTTTCATTCACCAAGCCGGAACTATGGCTGATGAAATTGAAAGGGAAAGGATGTGATTCACTAACGTTCATTCCGAATGCTCTCAATCCTTCGATCGCTGCGGATGTGAACGGCGACATTCAAATCGCATACGAAATGATCGATACGCTGTCTTCCGGTAAACCGTCGTTCGTCAATTACCGCGGATCGATCCTCTACCAAAAAAGATTATCGAACGGGACTCTGCTTCCGGCACAGGTGATCGGTAAAGGATTCCTGCCTCAGGTGATCGCCAAAGGGAACTCAACCGGAATCCTCTGGTTCGAAGGGGATTCATCAGACCAGCGCCAGATGAAGATCCGGTACCGCTACGGCTTTAAAGGGAATTTCGGAGCGGTGATAACCATCGCTTCGATCATGAAAGATGCTGTTTCATCGTATCTAAGTAATACTATAGGTGTGAACAATTTCGATTGGGACATCGATTCTCTCGGCGGGGTCCATTGCGCGTGGATCGAAGGAACAGGATTCGCCGGCAATCGTAAGATCTATTTCGGGCATGGTTCGGAAGCAAGTGTGAAGGTCGATTCAACACCGGGATATTCCTCCATCTCCGCAAAATTCCGGTTCATGCCGGATGGATCGGTGCATAGTGCATCCATCATCAGCATCTCGGATATCTTCATTCCGAACTATTACAGTTCGGTCTCCTCCCCGAAACTGCCGTTCGTACATACGAAGAAAAATTATGCGATACCGAACGGCCACCTGGTGAATGCATATATTACAGATACTGCCGGTACATCGCACGTTATTCTCTCCTCCACATCGTTGACCGTTTCAACGAGAGCGGTCTATATAGTAAAAGACTTTGGTGCCGATTCGGTCAAACCGGTGGTCTTTGCTAAAGGATATGTGATGAATGACGGCGCAGTCGTAGATGAAAAGAACCGATTGTGGATGACCGGGAGGAATGATTCAATACGAATGCTGCTTGATGCTTCCTTAACCGATGTTGTCTCACATGAGAATATTACATTCCCGCTTGGCGTGGGAGATCTATGGCAATATATCATCTCCGCCGGTCCGGGTGATCCAAAAGGGACTCTGATGACGGTGAAAGCAGTGAAGGATTCGGTGTTGCCCAATGGAAAGAGATATATTGTCCTCTCCACAGGAAGAGCGCTAAGAAAAGAAGGGCTCCGTGTGTATGCATATTCACCGGAAGACAGTCTGGAATATCTTCAGTATGACTTTACAAAGAGTGCCGGTGATACGCTGAGCAGTTTCACCCAGGTTGGTGTGAAACGCGCGGTCGTCCTTCAGAGCATTACCAATTCGTATTTAGGAAAGAAATACAGGTTCATTGGAACAGTTGCAGGAAAAATGCTAGATGGATATGCAACTGAAGTGACGGACAGCATCGGCATCACCGGAATGGAGTGCGGACTCTGTGAGTCCTATGTTCAATTCAGTGGTGCGCGGCTGAGTGGAAGAACTGTTGGGACGGTACTTGGCGTGAATGATCCGCCGGCACCCGTTCCATACACACTTGAGCTGCTTCAGAATTATCCGAATCCGTTCAATCCCGAAACACAACTGGAGTTCCGTGTTCCGCAGAATGGAATGGTCTCGCTGCGAATCTATGACGTTCTCGGCAGGGAAGTAGCACAGCTAATGCACGGCTACCGCGATGCTGGGACTATTCACACTTCGTGGAATGCATCCAGATTTGCCGGTGGTATTTACGTAGCCCGCCTGGAATTCAACGGTGCTTCGAGAGCCATTAAAATGCTCCTATTGAAATAGTATCTGTAGGACACCCTGTCTACCCGCCGTCATTTTGGCGGGGTAGGGTGTCCTGCTTACCGTAATATAAATGTGCCACGCACTTCCAAAGTGCGTGGCACATTATTTAATGTTTACGATGCCATTCACCTTTACAGTGTGTGGCATCTTTATTTAAGGAACTGAATATCACACTCCCTCCGAACTATACATTCATTCAGTTGTGGAGTTCACGTCCGCGCGGTATTTTTGTATCATAATCATCGTTCATTGATCTATGATATGAAAGCATCTTTATGACACTGCACCAAAAAGAACTTGTTGTGAACAGCTTCACTAAGATCGGTCCCATCGCCGAAGAGACCGGTGAACTCTTCTTCAGCCGTCTGTTCGAGATCGCTCCGTATGTCCGTCCGCTCTTCAAAGAGGATCTGAAAGTGATGGGGATGAAATTCATGCAGTCCCTGGCGGTGATCGTTAGCAATCTCGATAAGATGGAAACCGTCACTCCCGTTTTGCAGAAGCTCGGTCGTGAACATCGATCCTACGGCGTCACCACCGGACATTTCGATATCGCTGCAAGCGCCCTGTTGTGGACGCTTGAACGATGTCTCGGCGGTGACTTCACGGATGAAGTTCGTAACGCTTGGATTTCCTTATACACCCTTGTTTCAGGCATCATGAAAAAAGCGGCGGACGATGTTTCGCTCGCTGCATAATGTCTGAGCTGCCCTGTGGAAGGATGATTCCCCCGTCAGCCTTCCCGGGGTTTTTTATTTAAGACAATTCTCTCTTTTTATTTTCGCAAACCTCTCTCCAAAACTGCGCTGACTGTACAATTCTTCATCACTTCTCCACGATTCCAATTCTTCGGAATACAGAATGTTTCCGAACATTTTTTCTTTATAGGAATAGCGATTCCACCTTCTTGATAATGCAAATCCGTCTGAGGAAAGTACAATAATTTGACGGAAAACAGCGGTTTTGCTGTGGCACTATAATTGAAGTATAGCATTTCAATTATATAGGAGTTTTCTATGATCTCCGGCACCGTCACTATTGCCACAGAAATCTGCAAAGGATGCGAACTCTGTATCGTCTCCTGTCCTCAAGACAGCCTCGGCCTCTCCGCCACCATCAATCACAAAGGATACCGCTTCGCCCAGCTCGTCCAGAATAACTGCACCGGCTGCACCAATTGTGCGCTGGTCTGTCCGGACTCAGCCATTACGGTCTACCGCGAAGCAAAATCCAAACGTACTGCGAATCCGCATATTGCCTCGCAGGCTGCGTAATTGTCATTGAATTTGAACAGGAGAAGTCATGTCTGCCATACAACACGATGAGTCCCCGAAACTCATGAAGGGCAACGAAGCACTGGCCGAAGCATCGCTTCGAGCCGGCCTTGATGCTTACTTCGGATATCCCATCACACCGCAATCCGAGATCCTCGAATATTTAATGGAAAAAGCTCCGCAGCACAAAGAGACAGTCGTGCTTCAGGCGGAGAGCGAAGTTGCTTCCATTAACATGGTCTATGGCGCTTCCGGCGCAGGTGCGCGAGTGATGACAACATCATCGAGCCCCGGCATCAGTCTGATGCAGGAGGGGATCTCGTATCTCGCTGCAGCCGAACTTCCGTGCGTCATCGCGAATGTTCAGCGCGGCGGTCCCGGACTCGGGACCATCCAGCCGGCACAGGGAGATTATTTTCAGTCTGTAAAAGGCGGCGGTCACGGTGATTATCATCTGATCGTTCTCGCTCCGTCATCCGTACAGGAGATGGCCGATTTTGTGTTCGACGGTTTCCGTCTCTCGGAAGAGTATAGAATTCCCACGATGATCCTGGCGGACGGTGCACTCGGACAGATGATGGAAAAAGTATATCTGCCGAAAGCCGGTTCACTGCCGAAAGTTCCGACTCCGTGGGCGACCACCGGAAAACCGCAGTCACGTGAACGGAACTATATCACATCGCTTCATATCGAACCGGATAAGATGGAGATGATCAATCACCATCTTCAGGACAAGTATCGAAAATTGAAACAGGAGGTCCGCTGCGAGCTCATCAACACGAGCGATGCGGATATCATCCTTGTAGCGTTCGGACTCACCGCGCGTATCTGCAATAAAGTGATGGATATCGCGCGGGCGAAAGGGATCAATGTCGGTATCATCCGTCCGATCACCTTGTATCCGTTCCCGACCGAGATCATCGCTTCGTTCGCCGATCCGATGCGGATGTTCCTCACCGTAGAAATGAATGCAGGACAGATGGTCGAAGATGTCCGTCTTGCTGTGAATGGAAAATGCCCGGTCTATTTCAAAGGACGCATGGGCGGGATGATCCCCACACCGGAAGAGATCATGCTGGAAGTAGAATCAATGTCCGAAAAACAACAACAGCAGAATCAATCGGCGGGGTATCTATGAGCACGACGACGACAGACACGATCGATATCGGTTCGATGGAAATGGTCTATCAAAAACCGGTGACACTTACCGACACGCCGATGCATTACTGCCCCGGCTGCGGTCACGGCGTTGTACACAAGATCCTGATGGAAGTGATCGATGAGATGGGAATTTCAGAACAGACCGTCGGAGTAGCTCCGGTCGGTTGTTCGGTCTTCGCCTATCAGTATATGAACGTGGATATGCAGGAAGCAGCGCACGGCAGAGCAAGCGCCGTTGCAACAGGCGTCCGCCGGGTGCTTCCCGAAAAATATGTCTTCTCGTATCAGGGAGACGGAGACCTTGCTGCGATCGGCACCGGTGAAACGATCCACACCGTGAACCGCGGCGAGAATATCCTGATGGTGTTCGTGAACAACGGCATCTACGGAATGACCGGAGGCCAGATGGCTCCCACATCATTATGCGGAATGGTGACATCCACCTCGCCGTACGGACGAGATGAACATACGGCAGGCCAGCCGCTGAAGATCACCGAAATGATCGCGATGCTTCCCGGCGCATATTTTGTGGCACGACACGCAGTGCATACGCCGACCGCAGTACGAAAATTGAAGAAAGCATTCAGAGCAGCACTTGAATCACAGAAGCTGAAAAAAGGGACATGTTTCATTGAAGTGATGTCCAACTGTCCTTCGGGCTGGAAGATGAATCCCGTCGAAGCGAACGAATGGATGGAAAAGAATATGTTCCCGTATTTTCCGCTGGGCGACATCAAAGTCCCCGCTGCAATGAAATGATAAAGGAAGAATATTATGACCGATAATCAGGAAATCATCATTGCGGGATTCGGGGGGCAGGGGGTCCTTTCCATGGGACAGATCATCTCCTACTCCGCAATGAAAGAAGGAAAAGAAGTCAGCTGGATGCCGGCATATGGTCCGGAGATGCGCGGCGGAACAGCGAACTGTATCGTCATCGTCTCGCCGAAGAAGGTCAGTTCCCCCATTGTGACGATGTTCGATTCCGCTATCATCCTTAATCAACCGTCGCTGGAGAAGTTCGACAGCAAAGTGAAACCGGGCGGGCTGCTCCTCTGCGAAGAGTCAACCATCATCACACCCAGCACGCGCAAGGATATTGAGATCCTTACCATCCCTGCTGTAGCTGAAGCGGTGAAGATGGGGAAGAGACAGGTCGCGAATATGATCTTGCTTGGAGCATTTCTCGAGCGCCGTCCGATCGTCACTATTGCGAATGTCCTTCAAGCGCTGAGGGAAGTATTGCCTGAACGGCATCATCATCTCATTCCGATGAATGAGGAAGCATTGCGCACCGGACAGAAATTTGCAGAAACCCATCACATGTCAGAACAAAAAGAGGAGGTCGTATGAACATCGCCATGAACGACTTTTATTGTGAACATAATTGCCGCAATACCTGCAATTCGCTTACACGGGCCCTTCAATTGGAATCCGAGATCGTCCGCCTCTCCGAAGAGACCCTTCGGCAGTGCGATGATGATGATATCAAGGAATTCGTCACCGCTCTCGCCGAGAACAGCAGCGAGAAAGTGATGGCGATCATGCAGAAACTGAACGAGATCCGAGCTCGCGTACATATCATGGATGGTATCTCTTCGAGCTTCCATGAAGAGACACCGACATCACGCAATAATTAAACTGCGTATCTCCGCATCAAGTTCTCAGGACCGGCACATGCCGGTCTTTTTATTTTAAATTCTTGAAAATAATCCACGAATAACACGAATGAGCACGAATATTTGAACTTGTAAGTCTCTCGCATAGGTGCCAAAACTCAACGTCAATAAAGTGCTTGATCTTGGTCACTTTACGTCTTTGCGAGAGTTTTTTTTCAGATGATTCTGATATGTTAATTCGTGTTTATTAGTGTGATTTGTGGAGAAAAGAACAAAAATGAAAGTATCACATCTTTGTGAGACTTTTGTTATCATTATGGGAGAACAATTCGCCGTATTGTGCTGTTGTAGATGGTGAAAGGAAAAGAACCTATGAGCAAGCAAACAATTATTTCACTGGTCCTGCTCGGGATACTCGGTATCGCCGCGCTGGCTGCAGCATTTTCCGGGGAACCGCTCGGAAGTATGATACAGAAAAGAAAAAATCCACCATCATCAAAGGATACCACCATGAAGCCGATCGCAGAATATCTGAAGGATGTCTATCACACCGGAATGCCGAAGGTCGTCAAGACCGAAGCGGAATGGAAGAAACTCCTTCCCCCGGAGACGTATGCCATTGCTCGTGAAGCCGGAACAGAACGGGCGTTCTGCGGCGCGTTCTATGACCATAAAAAGGAAGGGATCTACATCTGCGTCTGCTGTGAGCTTCCGCTCTTCGCTTCCAATGCGAAGTTCGATTCGGGGACGGGCTGGCCGAGTTTCTTTCAGCCGGTGATGAAGGATCATGTTGAAGAGAAAGCGGATAATAGCTGGGGAATGAGGAGAGTGGAAATCAACTGTGCCCGGTGCGATTCCCATCTCGGCCACGTATTCGATGACGGTCCCCGTCCCACCGGACTGCGCTATTGTCTCAACTCGGAGTCACTGAAGTTCATTCCCGGCGAGGTTCCCGCGAAGTTCTGACGGGAGAAGTTTTTAAAAGCACGAAGCCGGCAGGAGCCGGCTTTTGTTTTTTGGAAACGTTCTTATACAATTTTGTGGGATTTTGTGCCTTTGTGTTTTTGTGGCAACAGTTTTACTCCCTCGTCTTTGCAGAATTAATTTTTCTTTTTGCCGATAGGTCACCGATGGTTATACCGATGAAATAGCCGGCAGCATTACCGTCACCGCAGTCCCTCCCTCGGGTATACGTTCAAACGATATGCTCCCGCCGTATAATTCCGTCAGTGTTGCCGCGATCGTCAAACCAATTCCGCCTTCTGACCGTAATTGTGCTGTGGATTCATGATCGAACAATGATCTCACCTGAGTGATCTCATCCACCGACATTCCTCGTCCATTGTCCTGGATGGTCAGCCGGAGCATACCGTTCTGCAGTGATGACGAGATGCGGATCGGGCTTTGGCGGTCGGAGAATTTACAGGCATTGTCGAGCAGTTCATCTGCGATCTTCCCGAAATCGGGAGGAGAGATCTGCAGTGCTGAATCCTTGCATTCAATACGGATCTCGCCGTTGCGGTTCTTGGTCCGCACATTCTCGCTGAGGATCGATGTCAGGATGGAAAGATAGGATGGCGTTGATTCATTCTTCATAGATGCGATCTTTTCAGGATCCTTCACCCACACTTGGAGCATTGCATAATACAGGATATTCTCATGGAGGTGGCCAAGACGTTTTCCTGAACGAGTGATCATCTTCGCCGCTGCTTCAACATCGGCTTCAGAAGGATGTTTGCCCGCAAGCAGTGATTGTGCATGTTCAAGGATGTCCATCACGAGGATGTGCAGTTCGTTGGAGAGCAGGACGATGAATCCTGTCTGGTTCTTCTTCAGAGCGGAGTCGGCGAACGCTTTCCATAACTGCTGTTTGCGCAGCCGTGATGCAACGGCACTCAGCAGTTCTTCGGTAGAGAACGGTTTCGTCAGATAATCGTCCGCGCCGAGATCCATTCCTTTCCGCAGATCGAATGATGCCACATTCACGCCCGTCATGAACACGAACGGGATCTTTCCGAGCTCCGTATCCGTCTTGACCGTGTTGAGTAGTTCATAACCGTTCATGGAGGGCATTTGAATATCGCTAAGGATCAGATCGGGGACGATCGCTGCTGCTAGCGCCAGTGCATGTGAGCCATTGTCTGCAAGGAATGTTTCATAACCCGCTTCGGTCAGGATGTGGTCTATCACACCCCGCATATCCGGTTCATCATCAACGATCAGGATCTTGCTCTTCCGTTCAGTCATCGTCTGCCTCACAGTGTGCGGGTACGTTCATTATGGGATTAAACGTGCGGTTTGGAATAATGCTGAATCGACTGCCCGGATGATCTCTTCGGACCGGAACGGTTTATTGATGATCTGACGGATGCCGTCCTTCAGCAGCTGTGAGCGGATGACCGGATCAAGAAAACCTGACGAGAGGATCACCGGTGTTGTCGGTGCGATCGTCCGTAATTCCCGATAGAGTGAAGCTCCATCCATTGTCGGCATGCTGAAATCGGTTATCACCAGGTCGATCGTCGTATGATCATTCCTGAATTTTTCTAACGCAGAAAATCCATCCGATGCTGTTGTCACGGTCAGGCCGGCCGATTCAAGGGTCTCGGCAAGGATATGAAGCAGCAGTGGTTCGTCATCAACAATAAGGACCTTTTTCCCTTTCATTATTTCAGCAGGGAGCAGAGCGGTGTGGTCGGCAGATGCACCGGCGACGATGGGAAAATACAGGGTAAAGGTCGTGCCGGACCCTTTTACCGACCGAACATCGATGAATCCGTTGTGGCTGCGGACGATTCCGTTGACGATGGAGAGTCCGAGTCCGGTTCCTTTTCCCTTTTCCTTAGTTGTGAAGAAAGGATCGAAGATCCGTTTCAGGTTGTCAGTGTCGATCCCCGGTCCGGTATCGCTGACGGCGAGTGAGACGTACGAACCTGCCGGCATATCGATGATACCGCTCTCACCGGCGGACGTATGCACGATCGACTCCGTGATGGAAAGTGTGCCATGGTCGCCCATCGCATCCCGTGCGTTGATGCAGAGATTGATGATCACCTGATGGATATGTCCCTTATCGCACTGGATGAAGTCGTTACCGCCGGCGATATCCGTGGTGATGCGGATGGTCTTCGGGATAAAATGCTGGAGCATCATCTGCAGTTCTTCGATGATGAGCGAGAGCGAGATCGGCTGAAGTGAAAAGGTGGAATTCCGGGAGAACAGCAGCAGCTGTTTCGAGATGGAGCCGCCGCGGTGCGCCACTTCCATGATGCCGCTGACATATTTCTTCAGTTTGGGATCATGCTCCACGTTCTTGCGGAGCAGTTCGGCATTGCCGAGGATGATTGCCAGCAGATTGTTGAAGTCATGGGCGATCCCGCCGGCGAGCATTCCAAGACTCTCAAGTTTTTGCGATTGGATAAGTTGACGCTGCACTTCGGTCTGCTCGGTGATGTCCTCCACGATCGCGATAACGCTGCCGGCCGCGCTTCCGCGGGTGGTCACCGGACGGCTGATGAAGCGGAGGGTGAATTCCTTCCCGGAAGCGGCAGAAGTGAATCCGCCCAGATACATGCCCGGTTCACCGTTGAGCGAACCGACGATGGTGTCGATCAGTTTCGGATGTTTCAATTGGTCATAGATCGTCGGAGGAGTCCTTTGTTCGCGCGGGATACCGAAGATCTCAGAGGCGGTCTTATTGGAATTGAGGATGACACCGCTTGCATCAA
This sequence comes from Bacteroidota bacterium, assembly GCA_049317705.1. Classification (GTDB taxonomy): domain Bacteria; phylum Bacteroidota; class Ignavibacteria; order UBA10030; family UBA8401; genus UBA8401. The sequence continues at coordinate 14,884 of JBMOHT010000044.1, forward strand.
TATGCAGGATGCCGAGCGGGGATTGAGTGAACAGCAAGCGGTACCGTTCTTCACTTTCCAGCAGTGCTTCATCGGCGATCTTCTGTTCGGTGATATCGCGGGAAACTCCCACAATGCCGAACAGCGCATCCTCTTTGTTACGGATGACCGATGCAGCGATCCGGCTGGAGAAGACCTCGCCGGATTTCTTCCTGTTCAGTACCTCTCCGCGCACAGAGCCGGAAGCGATGGTGGTGATATGCAGACGCCGTCCTTCGTCCGAATCGGCATAGAGCATATTCACATGTTTTCCGACAACCTCTTCTCTCGTGTATCCGAAGGTCCGCTGTGCGGATTCGTTGAATTCAACGATGCGTCGTTCATTGTCCACGGTGATGATCATATCCGCAGAGCAGTCGATAATGCTGCGCGCATATTGTTCGGACTCACGGAGGGCCGTTTCTGTTTTGATGCGCTGATTGATCTCGCGCTGAAGGATCGTGTTGATCCGTTCCAGTTCATCGGCGTGCTGCTGCAGTAACTGATGCGAACGGCGGAGTTCATCTTCGCTGTGTTTGATCCGCTCCAATGCCCGCACGCGCGAGAGAAGTTCCTGGTTTGAGACAGGAAGGACGACGTATCCGTCCGCGCCGGAATCGAGTCCGTACGATTGTTTGAGACTTTTGATCTCGATGCTGGAGACGAGAAGAATGAGAGTAGAGAATGTGCGGGGATCGGATTTTAACCGGCGGCAGACCTCAACACCGTTGAGGTCCGGCAGAACGACATCCAGAAGGATGATATCGACCGGCTGTTCCTGAGCGATCCGCAGACAGTCCGAGCCGTTCACAGCAGTAATGATCTGATATCCTCCCTCCGCCACGATCCTGGAATGGATCATCAAACGTTCTTCGGAATCATCAACGATCAGCACGGTGAGAGAATTTGTATACATGGGATCGTAAGGTTAACAATGAATACAGCAATTGGTGCGTCAAATGTTTCGGATCCGCGCACCTGTTCATTCCAAACCGGAATCCCCCCTGTTTAGAATATAGGATAAAGCCCGTAATGTTTCCAATAGTGCGGCAAAAAAATCATTGGAATGCAGCAGTGTGAATAATTATGTGTACTGCGCTACGGGGACGGTAGGGATCCCGTATTTTAACTGGAAAATTCATCAATCGATCTTCATCCGCTGCAGATTACCTTCAGCAGCGACAGTGATAGAGAACACAAGTTAAAAATATACCCGCTCACGCGGGCATAGATAGAACCTCAAACGCGGAACGGATGAGTGTAGACCGCACTTGACGTCTAAAAAGAATATGCCTCTCGCTGATGAAAGATCGGGAATTTTTTTATCCGTTCGATATAATATGCATTTTGTGTGAACGGGTATGTGAGCGGCGTCGTGTTGCCGTCATAGAACGTTACGGCCAGACTGGAATACTTCCCGATGAAATTCGTCCAGGTGATCGGGAATGCGCGCTGCACGCCTGCATCGAGCGTATATTTCACATCGATATGTTTCAACTCGGACGGTTGGAACGTGAAATTCCGTTCCGCAGTGATCCCCGAATCGACGATCACATCGTACGTATAGGATGTGAGATTATTCGGCTGCAGCGTGATGGAATATCCGTATGCATAATTCTTACTCATCGCGGAGAAGTACTTGGGACGGTTGCTGTACGAGTTCGTTTTTCCGCCTCCCATTCCGACGACCGCATATCCGGCCGGCTGGTAGACCAGTGCTTCAAGATAACTGCATGTCCCTCCGACTTTACCCAGATCGATCACGCTGCCGTTCTCGCTGATCGGTTGGAAAGAGACGGGGAATTGAGCCTCGCTGCTGTTGATCTCGATGCCCGATCTTCCGGAGACGTTGATCCGCTCGGTGACAACATACCGCGATCCATAGAACGAAGTGACAACATCATACAAACCGTCCTTTACGATCATCGACATTGAATTTACTTTCGGTGAGAATGTCTTTGAATAGCTGCTTCCGTTGTGGACCATCACCAGCCAGGGGACCTCATTGAAGTGCAGCTGAAGGATCGGTCCTTTGAAGAATGCAAATGGTACAGTGATCGAGTCGCTGCTTCCCGCTGCAATGATCTTTCCGGAATACCCGCTCTCGAATGCACTGTTGTTGCTCAGGAACAGATTGTTCGTTTCAAGATCGATCTGCACCGTCACGGATCCGTTTGCGGGAATGTCGGTCTGTGCCGGCGTGAAAATGAATTTCATTGCGGCGTTGGTCGTTGATGAACTGAAACTATACCGTTTCGGAGTTGTACTCTTATTATAGAGAGTGATGCTTCGCTGCTGTTTCCATGTGGAGGCGGAGGGAGGATTGAATCCGAAGCTCAGATCCGACGGACTCGAGAATAATGTGCAATTCAGCACCGATTCATTCACTTTGCCGTGTCCCTGCGAAAAGACCGGCTTCCCGAGATCGATCGTATTCGAGATGATGGCATCGCGTATTTGAAATGCGCTCCAATCCGGATGAAGTTCACGCATTGCCGCTGCCAGCGATGTGACATATGGCGTTGCCATCGATGTTCCGCTCATTTCTACATAACCGCCTCCTGATTTCACGGAAAGAATGCTGACGCCGGGAGCGACCACTTCCGGTTTAATGCGGTAACTTTCGGTCTCAGGGCCTTTCGAACTGAACGATGCGATACTGTTCGCATCCGTTGCACCGACGGTCAACGCGAATTCCGCCGTGCCCGGAGAATTGATGGAAGAATAGTCACCGGTATTTCCTGCAGCTACGACGACCACGACACCGGCTTGAACTGCATTGTTCACGGCAATGGAGAGTGGGTCATCCGATGAACCGGACGGCGTGCCGAGACTGAGGTTCAGTACTTTCACACTGTCTTTCACTGCACGTTCGATCGCTGCGATAACATTCGACGATGAACCGTTCCCGTTCTGGTCCAGAGCTTTGTAGATGTACAATTCAGCATCCTTCGCGATGCCGGTGATGGTCGATGAGCGTCCGCTGATGATGCCGGCAACGTGTGAGCCGTGTCCATTATCGTCCATCGGATCGGGATCGTTGTTCACAAGATCGTATCCGCCGGCTGCCGTGTGACCTTCACCGAACGCTCCGCCGAATGCTTCGTGAAGATAGTCGATGCCCGTATCGATGATGCCGATGCGGATCCCTTTTGCGGTGGCGGTGGAAGTTCCGGTCGGAATGACCGGGGTGGATGACTGCTGTGATACGGGTGTGACTGACACATTCACATCAGGGAACACGGAACGGACCTCGGGCATTGCTGCGATGGAGGTGATCTTTTCCCTGCGTGCCGAGATGGTAAAACCATTCAGCACATTCTCAAATTCATTGATGATCCTTGTCTCACTGTCCGCGGTGAGGATCCTCTGTTTCGTCCGCGCGGAGACCGTGCGTGTATACACTTTTCCCATTCGCCGCTGTTCGATGCGGGAAGGTTCTTTCAATTGAACGATCACGCGGATGAGTTCATTCTCTGAGGGGGAAGTAACGACGGCATTATCCACAGACGATGCGGTGATGCCTGTTGCGGTCGGAATATTCTTCGTAACGCCGTTCGATCTCACCACCAGCTGCTGAGATGCGGCGAACGAAACGGACAGTATAAGTATAAGGATGAGCCGAATCATATTATTTCATCACGATCATTTTCTTTGTTTCCACAGTGGTCTTTCCGCTGCTGTTGCGTGCGATCATTCTGTAGAGATACGTTCCTGATGCGATGTTCGTATTCGAGAAACCGACGCTGAAAGTGCCGGTCTGTTTCGTCCCGTTCACGAGTGTGGAGATCTCACGGCCGGTCATGTCGAACACGGTGATCGAAACATCGCTCATCTCTTCCACAGAGAAGCGAATGACGGTGGAATTGTTGAACGGGTTCGGATAATTCTGTTGAAGTGTCGAAGATGTCGGCATAATTCCTCCGTCCGCAACCGATGTTGCGGATTGTTCTTTCGCCACATACAGGGTCTCGCTGCTGAGGATCGCATACGGTGATGCTGTGGATGTTGAGCGAAATTGTTCGATTCCGTTTCTGGTGATGGTGAATTGAGCACTTGCGGCAACTTTGTTGGAAGGCTGAACATTCATCAGATCGAAACCTTGGGAGGATACCAGTGTTGTGAAGAGGATGGTTGCTTCGATCAAATATAAGGATAAGTTTTTCATTGTGCATGCCTTCATGCCAATCTTTAGGGCAATGGAGGTGCCAATGAAAAAAGAGGCCGTTTTATTGGTCTTTTTGCATAGAACTGAAAAAAACAGTCAATTTCTTAACGAGATTACCTTGGAATTGTAGAATTTACAAAGTGAAAATGAGGCGGAATTCGGGTATTTGAGGAGGAATTGTTCCAAACAGAGCAAAAAGAAAACCACTAAGACACGAAGAGCACAAAGAAGAATAACAGATTGAACCGTTCGCTTTGAGCGAACAGTTCAATCAACGTATTAGTGTTAATGAGTGTTATTCGTGGATATGGTTTTTACGATTTCTTAGTGTCCTTCGTGTCTTATGCCAAAGGCATCCCTTCGGGAGTGGTAAAAGAAGTAAAAGCGGCTATTTAAAACGCGAAAGCCCGTCAAATAATTTGACGGGCTTTTTCATGACGCAGAGTCTGAAATGTGTTCCTACTCGTCTTTCAGATTGTAATGGTGGATCTTAGTATAGAGTGTCTTCAGCGAGATGCCGAGGATCTTGGAAGTAAGATTCTTATTCCATTTGGTATTGACGAGCACCGAAGCGATATGCTCTTTCTCTAATTCTTCCAAGGACATGGCGGAGCCGATCTTCTGCGGACCGTCGCCGGTTGTGGAAGATTTTACCACCAACTGCTGCGGAAGAAGAAGGTCCCTCGTGCGGATGAATTCATCACTGCTGAGGATGATCGCCCGTTCGAGTACGTTCTCCAGTTCGCGGATATTCCCGGGCCAGTGATATTCCTTGAGTGCCTCGAGTGCTTCGGGATGGAGCTCCTTCTTTGTGCGGAGTTTGTTCTTCCGTTCCAGAATACTTTGTGCGAGCAGCGGAATGTCATCCTTCCGTTCAATGAGTGAGGGAAGATGCATGGTGATCACATTCAGCCGATACAGCAGATCCTCGCGGAACCTTCCCGCCGCGACTTCGTCGAACAGATTCTTATTGGTTGCGGAGATGATGCGTACATCTGACTTCAGTGATTTGTTGCCGCCGACTCGGCGGTATTCACCGGACTGGATGAAGCGGAGGAGTTTCGGCTGGAAGACGGGGGAGATCTCACCGATCTCGTCAAGGAACAGCGTTCCGCCGTTCGCGATCTCTACGAGTCCTTGCCGCATCGCGCTGGCATCGGTGAATGCCCCTTTCTCGTGACCGAACAGTTCGCTTTCGATGAGCGTGTCCGGGATGGAGGCACAGTTCAATGCAACGAACGGTTTCTCGGCTCGTGGAGAATTCTTATAGAGATAATTTGCGAAGACCTCTTTACCGGTACCGCTTCCGCCTTCGAGAAGGACGGTCGTGTCGCTTGGAGCCACTTTACTTGCCAGGTCGAGCACTTTCAGGAATTCCTTGCTTTCACCGATGAGCGTCCCGGAATGGGAGAGACGGGTGATTGCGGTCTTCATCACTTTCAGTTCGATCGTCATGGCGCGCTGTTCAAGTGCACGCAGGACGAGGGAATTCAGTTCTTCCACTGAATACGGTTTGGTCAGGAAATGGAATGCGCCGAGCTTCATGCATTCCACTGCGATGCGGACGTCGTTCACGGCGGTGAGGATGATCACCTGAGTGTCGATATACTGCTGTTTGATGAACTGCAGAACTTCAACTCCGTCCACTCTCGGCATGCGGATGTCGAGCAGGACGAGATCGAATGACTTTTCCTGAAGTTTGTTGATCGCATCCGCTCCGTCTTCCGCCGTAGTGACGGTATGGCCCTCGGAAACGAGGAACGACTGCAGGATCATCCGGAAGTCTATCTCATCGTCCGCTACAAGGATATGTGCGCTGTTCTTTTGTTTTGCCATGGTATTCTTCGGTCTGCGTGAATATAGATGATTATCGTTCTACCTGCAAAGTCTTACTTGATGGAGCAGCACCGCCGCTGTTCGGTCAGTGTGCAACAGCTTTCGGCAGAGTGACAGTTACGATGGTGCCGGACTGTTCCGAACTCTGGATCGAGAGATTCCCGCCGTACAATTCCGTGAGCGTCTTTGCGATGGTCAATCCTAATCCTGATTCCTGCCGGTTGTGCGGTTCGGATCTGTTCTGCAGCAGCGACTCAACACCGGCGATCTCTTCTGCCTGCATTCCGCGTCCTTCATCTCTGAAGGTCAAGTGGATCATTGTCGCGGCAGATTTGGACGAGATGTGGATCCGGCTGTCCTGAGCGGAGAATTTACAGGCATTATCGATCACTTCATCCACGATCTTGCCGAAATCCGGAGGAGATATCTGAAGGGCACTGTCAGTACAATCGAATTCGAATGAATCCTGCCTGTTCTTGGCGCGGACATTCTCTCCGACGATGGACTGAAGAACGGTAAGATATGAGTCCATCGATTCCTGACGGAACGCAGTGATCTTCTCATCATCGTTCACCCATACCTGCAGCATTGCGTAGAGCAGGATATTCTCGTGAAGATGACTGAGCCGTTTTCCCGACCTGCCGATCATCTGTGCGGCGTTGCGGATGACAGGATTTGTCCCTTCCTGTTCGTTAAGAATGGATTGGGCATGTTCCAGGATATCCATCACCAGCAGGTTCAATTCGTTGGAGAGCAGAACGACGAATCCTACGCGTGTATTCTCGATGTTCGTGTTAAAGTATTTCTCCCAAGCTTGTTTTTTGCGGAGGCGGGTTTGGACGGCGGCGATCAATTCTTCCGTGGTGAACGGTTTGGTGAGATAATCATCCGCACCGAGGTCCATTCCTTTCCGCACATCGTATTGACCGGTATTCACGCCGGTCATAAAGACGAAGGGGATCTTTTTCAGTTCGCTCTGCAGGTTCACGGCGTTCAATAATTCGTATCCGTTCATTTCCGGCATCTGAATGTCGCAAAGGATCAGGTCGGGTAGACCTGTCTTTGCCAGGATCAACCCCTGTGTTCCGTTCTCCGCATCGGAAACGTCGTATCCGGCATCGGTGAGTATCTCGCGGATGACGTTCCGAAGATCGGGTTCATCATCAACGATCAGGATCTTTTGTTTCTGTTCTTTCATGAAAATTCCTTTATCAAAAAGATTCCGTCAATATCACGAAGCGACGGGAAGAATGATCTGTGCCGTTGTTCCGCTGTTCTCCACGCTGTTGATGGTCAGCGTGCCGCCGTGGAGGTCAACGAGCATTTTAGCGATCGCTAATCCGAGCCCGGCTCCTTGTTGTTCATAATAGCCGCGTTCGAACTGCTGGAAACCTGAGATCTTACCGATCTGTTCTTCCGACATTCCGCGTCCTTCATCCCGGATGGTGATGATCACGTTGTTCCCTTTGAGTTCCGATGATACTGATACGGCGGTTCCGGAGGCTGAGAATTTCAATGCATTGTCAATGAGTTCTTCGATGACCTTGGAGAGACGTTGTGCAGTGATCCTCACGCAGGTATCGACGACATTCGCGGTGACAGCTCCCATGCGTTCGTGTCTGATCATCGATTGCTCTATTATAACGGGGAGGACCTCTTTTAGTCTGCAGTTGTCCTGACTTCGGAGCTCAGCGATCTTTGTCTCGTCACGCATCCACAGCTGCAGTTGACCGAAGAGGACAACATTCTCCAGCATCCGGTGCAGACGCTGACCGGAACGGAAGATCATAGAGCCGATCTCTTTCACTTCATCCTGCGGCAGATCTTGTTCGTCCATCAGTATCTGGGAGAAACCGAGGATACCGTTGAGCGGGGTGCGGAATTCATGCGGGAGCGAGTGGACGATGTTGGATTTGATATCGTCGAACTGCGATTCGTAATATTTCTGCATGCTCTTCTTCTTTGACAATCGGGTTGCAACGGCAGTGACCAATTCTTCCGCGGTGAACGGCTTCGTCAAATAATCGTCCGCACCCATCTGCATTCCTTTGCGCATATCCGCAGTGGAGGTGTTGCCCGTCAGGAAGATGAATGGGATGCCGGCGAATTCCTGTTCCTCTTTCAGCGTGGAGAGAAGCGTGTGTCCATCCATCTTCGGCATATTGATATCACAGAGGATAAGGTCCGGGGAGTGCATCTTTGCCGCGGCGAGTCCGTCAAGTCCGTTCATCGCTTCGAACACTTCGTATCCGATGATCTTCAGCGTCATGGTAATGATCTCGCGGTATGCATCCTCATCGTCGATGACAAGGATCTTTTGTGCTGCTGTCGGTTGTTCCATGGGAATCCAATCGTAATCTTTAAAGTTCTCTACATCATATGTATGACCGGGGAGAGAGCATACCTGTGGATCCGGGACCAGACCTGTTGCGGCAGAAAAACGGCGGTCATTATCCTGAATTCCGTTCTATTCTCTATTCTATGGAAAAATAGGATGAACAACAAAGCATATTTTGAGTGCGTAATATACTTAATAAATATTTTACGGTAATGTCAAATCCTTTGAAATAAAAGAAGTTTGATGATGGAATTGTCATTAAGTCTTTCCACGTATCAGTGATTTGAGTCGTTTCTGCAGAGAGGAAAACAAGGGGGATTGACCGGGAAAAAACTGAATGGGCAGGGAACAGTACAGAAAAATGAGAAGGATGTTGCTGTCGGAGAGGAGTAATCCCGCCGCGAATCCCTGTCCGCCACCCTGAGCGAAGTCGAAGGGTTTGGCGGAGAACGCGCCCGATTTGTTGACGCAAATCGGGCAGGGAACCTACAGCCCCGCTCCAAAGGAGTACTTCGGAACTGACTGACATTCAAATATAGGGATCAATCGTGCAGGTTAGAATGCTGTTGATGTCGGAGAGGAGTAATCCCGCCGCGAATCGAACGCGGAACCTACAGCTTAGAAGGCTGTTGCTCTA
>JBMOHT010000045.1:0-23817 GCA_049317705.1 Bacteroidota bacterium
TCATCATCAATATTCATCGGAGGAATGCTGGCAAGCACGGCGTTCGGACTATTTCCGACCGTTCTTCCGTCTTCCATCGATCCGAAATTCAGCCTTACAGTCTATAATACTGCAGCTTCACCGTATGGACTCGGTGTCGGAGCCATATGGTGGGGATTCGGGATGGTCCTTGCGTTCGGATATTTCGGATATATTTTTTATTCGTTCAGGGGAAAGGTACAATTGCATTCAGAAGGATACTGAAATATCCTTCTGAACGATCGGTGTGCGGGGATGCAGGGATCGGCACGGAAATCGGCAAACAGGAATTACTCTGTTATGGAGCCATCACGGTCGGGATAATGTTATAGACGAATGAATAATTTCCAACGACATCTTTTGCAACAAGACCGAACCAGCCGCGGTCATCCCAGAATGTCGCGGACATATTCTCATTGAGTATGGCAAGGCGCATGATCCGGTAGTATCCACGCACAATGTCCGTATTCCGCTCGGCAACATTTGCCGCGCGTCCGACTCCGAACTCTCCGTAATTTATCGGAACGCCGAGCAGTTTCGCATGGGCAGAGACCTTCGTGATACCGTTCACCAGTGACGTCGGTCCCGGCCATGCCGAATTGCCGCCGTTCTCACCGCAGAACGACCATGGATCATACGTATGTACCTGAATTGCCAGATACTCATCCGAACCTTTTCCGGGAAGACTGGCTTTATCCGGGTAAACCTCTTCGATCTGTGATTGATTCCCCTGCCCGTTCAATCCGACCATGATGACGCGGGTAGCATTCTTTCCTCCCGTTTCTCTGATGGCCTTGTATCCGACATAGTTGATATTCCGTGTGAGCGCAAGAGCGAACGGATCGTTCGCAGTGGGACCGCCGTTCCAGTCTCCAAACACGCCATCCGGTTCATTGAGGATCTCGAACATAAGATGGTCGGAATAATCCTTATAATAGACAGCGATATCGCGCCACAATTTTGTAAAGACGGAATCGTGCGCGGGTGTTCCATTATAATTATCCTTCAGCCAATGCTCGTGGTGGGTATTAATGACCACATACATCTTCTTCTGCAGAGCATAATCGATGACCGCCTTCAATTGCAGGAAGCGCGGATGCTGGTAATTGACCGCTCCGGTGCTATTGGCGAGAGTATTTCCATTGAAACCTTCTTTCCAAGTTATGGGGATCCTCACATGGCGAAGTCCGGCATTATAATAGAGATCAATGATCGGCATTATACTTTCGATCGTCGTTGGGTTTTGTGCAAGATCAAAGGTGTTTCCGAGATTGAATCCCGTCCCCATCGCAAGGATCACCGCCGAAGCTTTCTGCGCCGCGGAAGTATCGGGTGCCGGAGGAGTTTTTACCGGAGCGGTGACCTCATCCTTAGAGCAGGCAATAAGGACAACGAGAATCATTGCAAATAATAGAATGCGAATGTCTTTCTTGTTTCCTGTCATATATTGAGATATTGAATTGTAAATCATCGGTATCATTGACTCCATTTGGTTGGTGTTCTGTCCCATCGGTGTGTTCTCAGTTTTTGGATGAGTGATTCATGTAATTGTTTCCCGTCTGCGACGGACATATTCGCCCGGACATTCTTTTGTGACCGCATGCCGGGGATGATCGTCGAAACGGTTGTATTGTTCAAAATAAATCGGAGTGCCATTTCCGGCAGACTCATTTCCGGAGGAAGTTCCCTTTTGATCCTTTCAACGCGGTCCACCGTCGGTATCAGATTCTCGGGAACAAAATATGTTCCTCTCCAGTCCCCGTCCGGAAAGACCGTATCTTTCGTCAGTGTTCCTGTGAGGGAACCTTCATCGAACGGGACCCTGGCGATAACTCCGATGTTCAGCTTTTCACACAGCGGGAATAATTTGTCCTCCGGCGATTGATCGAAGATATTGTAGATCACCTGCACAGAACGGAAATGTCCTGTGGCAAGCGCCTTCATGCAATTCTCCGGTTCCCAGCGGTTCACACTGATGCCGAAGTGAAGGACCTTCCCATCCCGCTGCAGTTGTTCAATCGCTTTTTGCCAGTCGTCATGATCAGCCCACGAGTCATCCCATACATGGAACTGCTGCAGATCGATCGTTTCCACTCCAAGATTTTTCAAACTCTTTTCCGTGAAATCGATGATATGCTGATAGGGATACACATCTTCCAACGGATATTCAGCACGTGCAGGCCATTGGAAATTTTTAGGAGGTATCTTTGTGGCTGCATACAGTCTTTTACCGGCGTGATTCTTGATAACCTTACCCAATACCGATTCACTCACTCCATCACCATACGCCCACGCGGTATCAAAAAAATTACATCCCATTTCGACCGACAGATCGAGTGCTTTCATATATTCATTTTCGCTTGAACCGGTCCACCCGGCTAGTCCCCACATGCCGTAGCCGATCTCGCTTGTCTGCCAGGGAGTATTTCCAAATTTTCTTAGGTTCACTGTAGTATTCTCTCTTTGGAATTGTAAGAAGCCAACTCAACAATGAATTCTTTTATAAAAACAATTGTCATACCCGCACGTTCCGCTTTGTGGAATCCCGCAGGGCGGAATCTCAATAGGCGGGATTTTTGGCGTGAATGCATTATACTGGACCCCCGATAGAAGCGTTCGGGGGTGACATTGGTATTGTTTTAGATAGTTTCTAGTTTTTCATTTTCATTATTGTACTATTTGGAGCTGAATTATGGACCATCCAATATTTGATAAATTCGCCTTCCGGTGTCGTATTATTCCACAGACCATTACGGCAGCTGTTCGGTTTCAATGAAGAAGCCGTTTCATCTTTATCGCCAAAACTAAAATTACACCAACTGACAGAGACAGTGTCCGCACCCCTCACGTCGCACGTCATCGTTCTTAAGAACAGTGAACTGGAAGCTGTGTCTGCCGTACCGGCTCCGTTGGATTCGCATGTCCCCCATTCGCTTACAAAGACCGGTATCCGATGGATCTGTTGAGCAAACATCGGATACAACGTTCTATGCGATGCAGCATAGAAGTGAAATGTGAACATCACGTTTGCGCGGTCATTCAGCTTTTCGAGGTCGATGGTTTCAAGTTTCTGGTCCCAATCAGAACATCCAATAAGGATGACGGCATGCGGATCATGCTTTCTGATGATCGGCATGATCCTGTTGGCATTGTCTGCTATGGTATCCCAGGTCACCGATTTCCCGTATGGCTCGTTGAAGAGTTCATAGATGATATTTTTTTTCCCGGCATACTTTGCTGACATCAATTCAAAGAATGCATCAGCTCCTTTATGTTGTATGTCGTTGGGATTTCCGTAACGGTCGTTATGCCAATCGATGATACAATATAGTCCAAGTTGTTCGGACCATGAAACGATACTGTCGATCAAGACGTTATTGAAAACAGGATTCTGATTGTAATTATTCGCATTGCTGTAGTTCGCCATATAGACGGGTACACGAACAACATTTGCATGCCAGTCATCTTTCAGGGTTTTCAGTCCGTCGTAGGTAACGCACTCAGGCAGATGCATCAATCCGAACAGGCTCATCCCCCGTAACTGCACAGTCAACCCCTGTTCATTACATAACTGATGCCCTATCACCTGTAATTGACCATTTTCATTGACCTGATGCTGCGAAAATGAAATGCACGGGAGGAACAACATGAAGAGTATGAACGATATATATTTCATAACATTATTTATACGTTCACTATTGAAGAATCCGGTAGATAAGTATATTCTTCCGGAAGCAGATTATTTATTGGTGACTGCCCGGAACTGAACCTTTTCTCACAAATTCGATGTAGTCAAAATTTCCGAGATCGTTCTTTTCGTTTGCATCCGGATACGTTGCCGTAAACGTCAGGAGCTGCAGTCCTTTGGTTGGGAATGTTATCTCAGCGATGTTCAACGCTTTATTCCATCGATGCCACCGGAGTCCGTCCTTCTGATCACTATGACATGAATTCGGTACTCTGGCCTTATCAACAATCATTCTGTTATTCAGCGCCAATGAGAACTCCAAACCTTCGGGCATGGGAGCTGTGTATACAAAGTGTATCGTATATACTCCAGGTGTATCGACAAATACCGTATACTTCATCCATTGTCCCGGCGGAGTCCATCCGGTATAGATCTGTCCAAGGGATTGCGGGAACATATTCTTAACGGAATCAATATCGCAGCACGGTTTTGTGTACGATACCGCTACAGCTTCCGTATCTCTGAACCGGCAGAGATATTGAGCTCCTCCTTCATTGCAGCCCATCGATCTGTTGAAATCGGAGCCGACATTGAGTCCGTTCACCCTGGCTTTGGTCCCGCCGTATGCCACGCCTTCACCGCCGAGATCATAGTACTCGCATTGCAGAATTCCCGGAAGATGCGCCGGAAATATCCTCACCGAATCATCATGGAACGGTCTTCCCGTGTAGTCTTTAGGGAACTGCGCATTAAGTGTTGGCGGGACCAAGAATATCAACACGAAAATAAAATACTTCATCAAGACAGCAACTCTTTCAACAATATTCACTATTAATTTTTGAAATAGATCCGTTTTTTCTCTTTACCGATCACAATATCGAACTCGCCTTCTTCGGTGATCATCTTCAGGTCTTTCCCTACGAATGCTAGGTCTTCCGAAGAGAGGATGAACTCCAGCGTTTTGGATTCTCCGGGGACGAGCAGCGGCGTCTTTTGGAACTTCCGCAGTCTCTTCACGGACGGCGTCACTGAGGCAACCAGATCGGCGCTGAACAATTCTATGGTCTCCTTTCCTGCCATTGTTCCGGTATTCTTCACCGTCACCTTTACCGTGATAGGACTCTTTCGAGTCACTGTATCTGTGGAGAACGTCATTTCAGACATACTGAATGTCGTGTAACTTAATCCAAAGCCGAATTCATACTGAGGATTGAATCCGAACGAGTATTCATACGGATCGACTTTCTCGACAGCTTCTTCCAGATATTTGTGGTCGTATGTGCTGAACGAGCCCGAATACCGGGGATACGTTACGGGAAGTTTTCCTGACGGATTTACTTCGCCAAAGATAGTTCCGGCTATCGCATTCCCGCCCTGTGAACCGGGCCAGTATGCCAGAAGAATGGAATTACACAACGGTTCAATTTCCCGTATTACTCTCGGTCTTCCTTCCGTCAGCACAGCGATGATCGGCTTGCGTGTCTTGCTTAAACTGAGAACCAAACGCTGTTGAATTTCCGGAAGATCCAGATCTTCAATATTTCCCGGAGTCTCCGCATACGAATCCTCACCGAGACAAACGACTATCACATCAGCACTTTTTGCTATTGCAACTGCTTTTGCAATCCCGACATCGTTTGCTGAGAAATCCGTCCCTTTGTTATAGGTAACATTCTTACTTCGAGCTTTTATGGCTTGAACGATGGAGGGAAGATCCTTATTGAAATACTCATCCTTGGTCCCCTGCCATGTATAGGACCATGCACCATATAATGTTGTTAAGGAAGCAGCACCAGGTCCTACCACAAGGATCTTTTTGTCTTTGGATATTGGAAGAAGTCCATTGGTATTCTTCAACAGCGTTATGGATTCGCTCGCTGCATCGAATGCAGTTTTGGAATATTCCTGAAGACCGAAATTCTTTGCCGCTTCAGTTTCCACATACGGACGATCGAACAATCCTACATCCAGTTTCATTTTCAGGATCCTTCGCACCGAAGCATCGATCCTTGATTGCGGGATCCTTCCTTCATTGACCAATTCCACAAGATTCCTGCTGAAGTCCAGATCCATCGGCACGATGCACAGATCGATCCCTGCCATAACGGATTGGAAGACAGCTTCCTTGTATGTTGAAGCAACGTGATGCCGTGTCATTAATTTCTTCACATCCTCCCAGTCCGATATGACGACGCCTTTAAAACCGAGTTCATCTCGCAGGACATTCGTGAGAAGATATTTACTTGCGTGGACCGGTTCACCGTTGATCTCGGCAGAATTGACCATGACTGTGGCCGCACCCTTTTCTACCGCCGCCTTAAACGATGGAAGGAAATATTCCCGCAGCATAATTTCGGGGATCAATGCCGGTGCTCTGTCCTTACCGGACGTGGGGACAGAATATCCGATGTAATGCTTCATACATGATGCGACAGAACGAACGTCCTTCAGATCTTTGCCCTCATATCCTTCGATCACGCTCAGCCCCATCTGTTTCACCAGAAAAATATCCTCCCCGAATGTTTCCGCCATACGGGGCCACAGGGGATGCCGACCGGCATCCAGCACCGGTGAAAAATTATACCGGATGCCCGAAGCTCTCACTTCCTTAGCTGTCACTTCAGCACTGACCTTTGCAAGTTCAAGATTCCGCGTTGCGGCTAGTCCCAGGTTATGAGGGAATATGGTCGACCCGATGGTATAGTTCGCTCCATGCACCGCATCGATCGCATACAACACCGGGATCTTCAAACGAGATTCTTCCATATTAATTTTTTGGATCGTATCGATCAGGGCGTGCCACTGGTCCAGCGTGTAGGCATGATTCACGACATTCTGAAAGGAACCGACATGATGTTCTATCATAACGCTCCTCAGTTTTTCACGATCCAGAACATTGGAGTTCCCCTTTTCCGTCAGGACCATTCCGATCGCGATGTTCGTCATCTGACCGACCTTTTCTTCGACGGTCATTTGGCGAATAAGATCATCAATCTTTTTGTTCTCCGTTTGCGCATTGAGATTAACCAATGCAGCCGATGAGAGTAAAAGAAAAAGAGTCATAACGTGAGCGAATGTGTTTTTCATGATTTTTCGGTAAGAAATTTATGTGGGGAATTATTGTAGTCCAAATGGATATTCATACATATAACATGCCATAGTAATGATGGACAATTTCGGCAGAAAAAGGGATATTCAATGGTCGGATATCTTCAAGTTATTAATTTGATAACAACAAATGTTCGAATTGATAATTCAGGTCAAACGAAACGAACAATTACCGTACGTCGCAAAAGGTAAAAAACAGTTTCTCATTGTCCGGCTCGCTCCACTATAAATTTAGTTACTGCGTAAGAATGAATTCTTGATTATTTTATACGCGAAGACATTTTCACCCGAAATATTCATCTACTCATTGTGTATCAAAAGAAGGTAACTTTATGAACGGAAAAAGACAGGTTTATATCGGCACGGACAGCGGTGCGACCACATCAAAAACGGGAGGTGTTTGGGAAGACGGCACAACGATTTCGACGAAGCTATTGCAGAAAGCAACGAACTCTGAATCCGGACCCGCGGCTGTTGTGGAAGGATGGATGGAAGGGATCAATGAATATCTGCAATTGAACAATCTCACCTGGGATCAGGTGTCAGGTGTCGGTGTTGCAATGCCGGGAACATTCAAGCGGTACGGAGTGATGGATAAACCTGCGAATCTTCCTGCTATCTTTGAGGGATGGGATGTGTATACCGATTACAGTAACGCTTTGTCCAAACGTGCAGGACGTGCTATTCCTCTCGCAGTCGGGAACGACGGAAATTACGGCGGCGTCGCCGAAGCACAGCATGCGCGCGGCAACAAAAAAAGTTCAGTAATTATGTTGGCACCGGGTTCCGGTTTGGGTTGTGCATTCATCGATTCGCGCGGACTTCCGCTTGACGGTGACACACTCGCCGGAATGGAAGGTGCACATATACCCGCACCGATTCATCTGTTGGAGACAAAAGCATATCCGTGCGGATGCGGACGCACCTGGGGCTGCGTTGAAGTATACACGACCATCTCGGGACTTCCATATCTGTTGACCGAAAAACTGGCGAAGTATCCTGACCACGCACTGGCAAAATCGCCTCTCAGCGCAAAAGAAAAAGCGTTGAGTCTGCGCGGACTTGCACAAAAAGGAGATCCGCTTGCAGTCGAAATATTCGACTTCCAGGCGAAGGCAATGGGTCTGCTTGTTGCAACATTGACAATGGTCCTTGATGCGGAATTCGTCGTGATCGGCGGCGGACTCATGGATCCCGAATCCACCACAGAAGAATTCCGATCACGCTATCTGAAGGTCCTCCGTGAAACGATGGAACCGTATCTCTGGCCCGCGCAGCGCGGAAGGATCAACATTGTTCCGGCAGCGTTAGGTGAACTTTCGCAGGCGATCGGAGCAGCGCTGGTTGCGTTATATCAGAGCAGATCGTAAGCAGTGAACAACATCATGCTGCTGCATCAATGATCTTTTTGAAGGACCCCAGCTAAACAGGAACAGCATCCATACGGATGCTGTTCCTGTTTTAAAACAAAAGTATCGCGGTCACTTCAATACTGCATCATCATTTCTTATTGCCGTTTTCTGCTGATCACGATACCGCCCATTCCGATGACGAGCATGATGACAGATTGTACCATCGACTTATACGAGATGTGAGCACCGGCAACTGAGCTGTAGAAGAAATATCCGCCGATAACGATCAAGGCAGAATAAACAACGATCATGATCGAACGGGCCCGCGAATTTGTTTCGGGAGTATCGAACTGAAACATCCGGTGATACAGCAGCAGACCGAGCGCAGCGCATACACCCATGACTGCGAAAATGAGCCAGAATGTCCGCACGGCCCCTTCGGTGCCGGAAGTTCCAACGAGAGGTTTCAGCATCGTTTCGTACATCGTTCCGCCGAGATTGGAACCGACAAGACTTCCGATCACACCATAAAGGAAAGCGTATCCCATATACACCGCTTTCTTCTCCGACGGGGCGACCAGTCCAACGTAGCTGTAATACTTCGGATGAGCGGTCATCTCACCGATGGAAAATACTGCAATGCCGAGCATGAAGAGCCAGATATTCGATGCAAATGCCAGACAGATGAAACCGATCACCCCGAATCCTATTCCCACCACCATCGTCAGAAGCGGTTTCGTGTCCTTCACAATTCGACTGATGAGCACCTGCAGCAGGATGATCGTACCGGCGTTGATGACGGTGACATGTTCCGCATCAAAATTGAGAGGGATGCCGAATGATGCGAAGAATGAATTCACCGGAGTCACATCGATGAAATCCCGGAGGAACCAGAGCACGGAACCGAAATTCTGGAAATACAAGATCCAAAAGAACGAGTAGACGAAGATCATCAGCATGAATCGGGCATCCCCCAGCACCATCGCTGCGCCGGAGAGGACATCCTTCAGTGATTTTGTGTTCGCCGGTTTCTCCGGTTCTTTGAAGGAAAAGATCGTCGGCAGCAGCATCAGTCCGCAATAGAATGATGAAGCAATGAACACATACGACCAGGAGAATCCTTTCAAATAACTGACCAGCAGAGGGGCAAGGAATGCGCCGAAGTTGATCATCCAATAATAGACGCCGAAACCGAATCCGGAATTGGACTCGTTCGTTGACCGGGCGATGGTTCCGCTGATGATCGGTTTGAACAAGCCCGAACCTGTTGCCATAATAAGAAGACTCGCGAACACTGCACCGTACGATGTCATCTCCCCTGCCAGGAAATATCCTGTCGCAAGGAATGAGAATGCGAACATCAGCATTCGCCGGTATCCGTACCTGTCCGCAAGCGCCCCGCCGAGGATCGGAATGACGTATGTGCAGGCATAGATAAGACTTTGCAAGAACCCGACGGACTGTTCGGTAAATCCGAGTCCGCCTTTATCGATCGTATCGGTGAGATACACGGCAAGGACGGAGTTCATTCCGTAGTATGCGCCGCGCTCGAACAGTTCCATCACATTTGCCACCCAAAATACTCTGGGAAAACTTGCGAGGATAGAAGGTTTTGTCTGAGACATAGAATGATTTCCTTGATAAGGTGAGATAACAGCACAATCAATCGTTTGATTATACGCCAAATTGCCCAGAAATAAAACCGGGTAAACGGAGAATATCATAAAGTGGTCTTTTCCCACCCAACAATTATCTTACAATGTTCCAAGGGGGCAGGTTTGAGTGATGCAAAACAGATTCAGTATTACTCGCGGCTGAGAGAAAGGGATGGTTCAAATGTTCCTGGATATATAGCGGCCGCATAGGTCACCGGACAAACAGGAGAGACAAACAAATGCCGCCCATAAAGGCGGCAATTGTCATTCAGTAAAACCGAGACCGTGGGCCGATCTATTTACAGCGATAATTTTTTACATGGACAAGATCCGATCGGATTCATCTGCAATCATCGCGCATAGGACAATATTTTGTTTCTCACACTTAGTCTTTATTGTTTTCCGAACATTCGGGACACAAGCCATGGGATATTTCAGTATTTGAATTTTCTTTTATGAACGTCTCCAATATGGTCCATTGGCCTGCATCATCGCGTATTTTTTTACAGGAGGGGCACATAGGGAGTAAACCCCGAAGAGTCTTTACCTGTGAAAATAATTCCTGAAGTTCCCTGATCAACATTACTTTCTCCCTCTCATGCTGTTTCCTTTCGATAGCATAGGATAAAACCCGCACGATCATTTTACTGTCGATCTGTCCTTTCACAAGATAGTCCTGCGCGCCACGCTGCACCGAATCCAGACCGACCCTCTCGTCATCGAGTCCGGTAAGGATCACGAAAGGAATGGTATGATGCTGTTCGATCAGCATGATCGAGCTTTCAATTCCTTTTCCGTCCGGCAAAGAAAGATCGAGTAATGCCACATCAGGAGAATTTTCTTTCAGATGATCACGTGCGGCAGCTAACGTTGCGGCACGATGCAATTCTATCTTCACTTGCTGCTGCTCAAGAAGCATTTCCTGGATCAAACGTGCATCGCCGGGATTATCCTCGATCAGGAGAATATTTATAGGCACGCGTTTCATAATGTTCTTTTCGGAGGATACTTAACAAGCGTGAGCCAAAAGTTCTCAAGATTGCGTATCACCGTAATAAAGTCGTTCAAGTCGACCGGCTTTGTGAGATATGCGCTTGCATGAAGATCGTAGCTTTTGAGGATGTCCTTCTCGTCGTTGGATGTAGTGAGAATGATCACGGGGATCCTTTTCAAGTCCGGATCGTTCTTCACTTCATCAAGAACATCCAACCCTCTCTTCCGGGGCAGATTCAGATCAAGAAGGATAAGGTCCGGTGGTTCGATCGACGGGTCTCTGAGGATAGTAAGTGCTTCGACCCCGTCCTTTGCGATGCGAAGCGTGTTGGCAACTTTCCCGTCCTTAAATACTTCTTTGATCAAACGGGAATCACCGGGATTATCTTCTACAAGAAGGATGGTGATCGGTTGAGCGAACGTGATATTGTTCAAAATGTTTAGGCCTTCAAGTGAGATGAGAGTGTGAAATAAAAAGTTGTACCCTCTCCGGGCTGTGACTCCACCCAGATGGTACCGTTATGCCGTTCCACGATCGTTTGACAGATGGTAAGTCCGATGCCGGTGCCGGGATATTCAGACTGTGAATGCAGGCGTTGGAACACAACGAAGATCTTTTCAAAATATTCCGGTTCGATACCGATACCGTTATCCTTTACGGAGAATATCCAATGCGTCTCATCTTTCCTGATACCGATGGTGATGACCGGCGGCTTTCCTTTTTGGAATTTTATTGCATTACTGATCAGATTCTGGAACAATTGCAGAAGCAATTCAGGATTTCCGACAACAGCCGGAAGTGTATCCGATGTGATGACCGTCCCCGTTTCCTGAATGATCATTTGCAGGTTCATCCGGGCATTCTCAAGCACAGTATTGCAATCCACTTGCTGCATCGGCGACTTTTCGCGCGTAGTACGGGAATAGACAAGAAAGGACTGTATCATCTTCTTCATCCGGTCTGCTCCATCCACGATGAATCCGATGAAATCATTTGCATCCTGGTCCAGTTTATCCTTATACCGTTTTTCGAGTAACTGTGTATAACTGGAGATCATCCGAAGCGGTTCCTGCAGATCGTGTGAAGCGATGTAGGCGAATTGCTCCAGTTCGATGTTCGAACGTTTAAGATCATTCGCAGCGATCTGCAGCTGCTCAAACATTTTCTTCTGTTCGGTGATATCTTCAAAGACCGTAGCAAAGTATCCCTTCTCCGGGGAAAAGACACTGATATGGAAGTGACGTTCGAGGGGAGGGAAATATGTTTCAAATGAGTACGGAATTCGGTTGAATGCAACCGCGGCGAATTCATCAAAGTACGGCGGAGTTCCGGTGCCGTACAGTTCACTCGCAAGCAGGCCGCGTGCCTTTGTCCGCGGAAGTCCGGTATGGCGTTCATACGCAGGATTGGTATCGAGTATACGGTAATCGACCGGTGTCTCCCCTTGGTAGATCATTTCATGCAGCGCAACCCCTTCGGTCATATTCTCGAAGAGCGTTTTGAATTTTTCAGCGCTGGAACGCATTAATTCCTCAGCGTGCTTCCTGCCCGTGATATCCACGAACGAACAGACGACCTGGCGGAGCGTTCCTGCTGCATCGAACTGCGGTATTGCATCGACCAGCAGCCAGACACGATCACCTGTAACCGGACGATACACTCCCATCACAACATGTCGAACCGGCTGACGGGATGCGATGACCTGCGGAACAGGATGCGTCTCACCCGGGAATGGAGTTCCATCCTCATGGATCACATTCCAATCAGGATCGAACGAGGATTTCCCCAACAGCTGCGTTTCAGAGATGCCGAGCAGTTCCAATGCTTTCGGATTATTCATCAATATCTCTGCGTGCGGTCCCTGTAAAAGTATACCCACCTGCACGTCACCGATAATTTCACGAAGAGTGTTCTCACGTTCTTTTAATAACTCATCGGCATGTCTTCTGTCCGTGATATCGATACAGTGACCGATGTATCCCTTGAAATCACCTTTACTGTCATATCGCGGAGTTCCCTGATCGATGATCCATCGGTATTCACCGTCATACCGGCGCAGACGATATTCCATATTGAAACTTTCTCTGCGGTCAAACGCCTCGATATAGATCTTCATACAACGCGCAACATCATCAGGATGCACTCCTTCGACCCAGCCATTCCCCATCTCCTGTTCCAACGATCGTCCGGTAAATTCCAACCATACATGATTGAAATATGAACACAGTTTATCTGTCCCTGCAAGCCAGACCAGCGCCAGTCCGGAATTCATCAATGTCTTGTAATTATTCTCGCTTTCACGAAGTGCTTCTTCGGTATTTTTATAATCGAACATCAGATCGGAATCCCTGCGGCCGAACATAAAGAAAATGATGAGGAGAACAATTACCGTGAATAGGATGATATCGAAGGTGATACTGATGTAGGGGTCATTGAGCGGGAGCATTACATGAATGATCGATCTGAGTATCTCTGCGATAAGTCCTGAACCGACGATCATGAGAATGTGCGGTCGTGTAGGAGCGGTTTCAAGGAATCGGCTGAATATGTTCATTCATTATCCGTCATTGGTTGTATTGAATAAATTATTATCCGCGCGTCCAGGTATTCACTGATGGCCTAACTCGAAAGGATACCCCTATTCCCAGAACGACACCGATTTTATAATGAAGACAAATATCATTCCAAAAATAAACTCGTTTTTTACTCAAAAAATGGATCCTTCCAAAATGGCGCCTGTTCATCTTCCAAAGAATGGATAATACTGTCCAAGCGATTCAGTGCTGAAAAAGGAGTGGATTGTCTATAATTCGAGCTTTAAGTAAAAAAAACAAACCCCGAGTCCCTGCGGCATTGAGTTTACATTACAATCACTGTAATATCCCTCGGAAGAAGTCATCCTTCTTCTCTTAAATCTAATCCTTATTAGAATGATAAAGTGAAAAGTATCAATATGATAAACATTGTGGCAGGCATACCCCTAATTTGAGAAAAAATGATATAATAGTGATTGGCACAATAAATGCGCGCTTATTGCTGAATTCATAGGTCTTCTTTAGTTGAGTTTTCTTTCCCGCCCCTTTCACGTAATACGAATCACAGGAACAGTATGAAACAGATATTTGTCGTAATTTCTCTCCTGATCAATTCATTCCTTTGCACCGCTCAGCAGTCGGCCGGACAAAAGAACGCTGTTGTTTACACCACAGCGGAGAAGACAGAATACCGTCTTACCAAAACAGATTCCCGGACATTTGCACCGTCCATTCAGCCGATGGAAACTGAGATCTGTGTTTTCGTGAATCCCGCTAAAACATTCCAGACTGTTCTCGGCATCGGAGGTGCCATCACTGATGCCTCTGCGGAAGTATTCGCAAAACTTTCGCCCGCCAAACAACAGGAACTGTTGAATGCATATTATGACGTCTCAAAAGGAATCGGTTACACACTCGTGAGAACGACGATCCACAGTTCGGATTTCAGCAGCGGCAGTTACATCTATGTGAAGGAAGGGGACAAAGAACTCAAAACATTTTCCATTGAGCATGACAAACAATTCCGTATTCCTCTCATCAAGCAGGCACTGAAAACTGCCGGCGGTTCACTGATGCTGTATGCCAGTCCGTGGAGCCCGCCCGCCTTCATGAAAGATACCAAGGATATGCTCCACGGCGGAAAACTGATGCCGGAGTTCTACAAAAGCTGGGCGCTGTATTACACGAAGTTCATCAAAGCATACGAAACGGAAGGACTTCCCATGTGGGGAATCACCGTTCAAAATGAACCGATGGCCAAACAGACATGGGAATCGTGCATCTACACTGCAGAAGAGGAACGTGATTTTCTGAAATCGTATCTCGGACCGACGATGGCGCAGCAGGGACTCGCGGACAAGAAGATCGTTGTGTGGGACCATAACCGGGACCTGATGAATCATCGAGTGAATGTGATCTACAGCGATCCCGAAGCGGCGAAGTATGCGTGGGGAACCGGTTTCCATTGGTACGAATCATGGTCCGGCGGACAGCAGATGTTCGAGAATGTCGGTGCGGTCTACGAAGCGTTCCCGGGAAAGAACCTGCTCTTCACGGAAGGATGCGCAGACAGTTTCAAGCCTGAAAAACTTCAGTTCTGGGCGAACGCCGAACGGTACGGTCAATCGATGATCAACGATTTCAACAACGGCACCGCCGGATGGACCGATTGGAATATTCTGCTCGATGAAAAAGGGGGGCCAAATCACGTCGGCAATTATTGTTTTGCACCCATTCACGCCGATCTGCGGACAGGCGAACTGGTCTACACTCCCTCCTACTATTATATAGGACATTTCTCGAAGTTCGTCCGTCCGAATGCAAAGCGTGTCAGCACCGTCAGCAGCAGAAGCCAGTTACTGAGCACGTCATTCGTCAATACCGACGGATCGATGGTCACTGTAGTGATGAACCAATCCGATGCGGCAGTGACATACCGTCTTGTAGTCGGTTCCAACACCGTCACGCAAACGATCCCGGCAAGAGGCATTCAGACAGCGGTCTATTAAAAATGATTCTTCCAAACGATAAAAGCATTTTACCGCAACGACACTAAGACGCAATAAAAAAAATAATTAGGTGCATCGTTGTTGTCTCAGAATCTTGATCCTTCCGAACAACGCGGAAGATCATATCTAATTTTACGAAGACCCATTCATATAATTTCCACTACTATGAAAAAACTTTACACTCTGTTATTCATCTCTTTTTCAATCGCCCTTGCTCAGCCGAAAAGTATCGAACAGCGTGTCGATTCCGTGCTGAAACTGATGACCCTTGAGGAAAAGATCGGTCAGATGAATCAGTATAACGATGACTGGACCGCGACCGGTCCAGCCACCGTGGACAACGATAAAGCGAATCAGATCCGGAACGGTCAAGTAGGATCACTGCTCAATTGTATCGGCACTGAACGGACAAGAAGCTGGCAGAAGATCGCCATGCAGTCCCGCATGAAGATACCGTTGATCTTCGGGCAGGATGTCGTTCATGGATACAAGACCACCTTCCCTATTCCGCTGGCGGAGGCGTGCAGCTGGGACCTTGATGCGATGCAGAAGTCCGCTCGAATTGCCGCAACAGAAGCGAGTGCCGGCGGCATTCAATGGACATTCGCTCCGATGGTGGACATCGCACGCGATCCTCGCTGGGGCAGAGTGATGGAAGGAGCCGGAGAGGATCCTTATCTCGGCTCAAAGATCGCTTTTGCGCGGGTGAAAGGATTTCAAGGGAACGGATTAGGCGACGTGACCTCCATGATGGCGTGCGTAAAACATTTTGCGGCCTACGGCGCGGCGGTCGGCGGCAGGGATTACAATTCCGTCGATATGAGCGACCGTCAATTGTTCGAAGTATACCTTCCTCCCTTCAAAGCGGCATTGGATGCAGGGGCAGGAACATTCATGAATTCCTTCAACGACCTGAACGGCGTTCCTGCAACGGGAAATTCCTTTTTGCAGAGGGATATTCTCAAAGGGAAATGGGGATTCAAAGGATTCGTTGTCAGTGACTGGGGATCCATCGGCGAGATGATCAATCACGGAAATGTGAAGAACGGTTACGAAGCGGCACTTTCGGCGGTGACCGCGGGAAGCGATATGGATATGGAAAGCCGCTGTTACAAAAATAATTTGGCGCAATTGGTAAAGGACAATAAAGTTCCCGTTGCACTGATCGATGATGCCGTGCGGAGGATCCTGCAGAAGAAATTCGAACTGGGATTGTTCGATGATCCATACCGATTCTGCAGCCCGGAACGGGAACGAAAAGCATTGAACGATCCCGATCATGCAAAAGCGGCACGCGAGATAGCGGCGAAGAGCATCGTGCTTTTGAAGAATGAGAATCATCTTCTTCCATTGTCGAAGGGAACAAAGACCATCGCGTTCATCGGTCCCCTGGTGAAACCGTACAAACAGAACAAAGGATTTTGGGACATTGAACTTCCCGGCGGGGACTCATCATTCATCGTTTCACAATGGAACGGACTCAAGAATAAGGTCGGGAAAAATACAACGCTGCTGTATGCTAAGGGATGCGACATTGAAGGGACCAATAAGGACGGATTTGCAGAGGCGGTCCGTACGGCGCAGCAGTCAGATGTGGTGATCCTCAGTATCGGTGAACGCAGGGATATGAGCGGCGAGGCGAAGAGCCGCAGCGACATTTCCATTCCCGGTGTGCAGGAAGAACTGCTGAAAGAACTGCTTGCCACCGGAAAACCAGTCGTGGTGCTGATCAATGCCGGTCGTCCTTTGGTATTCAATTACACTGCGGACCATGCACCTGCCATTCTCTATACCTGGTGGCTCGGCAGCGAAGCAGGAAACGCGATCGCCGATGTGCTGTTCGGTGACTATACTCCGTCCGCAAAACTGGCGATGACCTTCCCCCTCAGCGTAGGACAGATCCCCATCTATTATAATCATTTCAATACGGGCAGGCCTGCCACCAGCGATGCGAGCCATAACTATAACTCTTCCTACATCGATCTCTCCATTTTCCCGAAATATGAATTCGGATACGGATTGAGCTATACGACGTTCGGTTACAGCAATCTTCAATTAACGAAGAAACAGATGACGGCAAATGAACAGATCACCGTTTCGATGACCGTTACCAACACCGGAAAATATTCCGGCGAAGAGATCATTCAACTGTATCTGAGGGACAAGGTCGGTTCAATCGTACGGCCGGTAAAAGAATTGAAGGATTTCAAGAAGGTCGCGCTTGGAGTGAATGAGAGTACGACAGTGCAATTCACGATCGACAAAGAGAAACTCTCTTTCTTCAATCAGCAATTGCAGTGGACGGCGGAACCGGGTGAATTCGATGTGATGATCGGCGCATCATCACGCGATATCAAACTTCAGGATACATTCACCCTGCTCCCGTAATATTTGCTATAGCACGCGGATCAGACGGAAAAAAAGGATTTTCACAGATTAGAATTGTAGGTCCGAGCGATGCTCGGACCGCACTTACCTTACATAAAAAGAATTTCACACAAAGCCACAAAGAAGAACATAGCACGCGGATCAGACGGAAAAAAAGGCTTTACACAGATAAGAATGTAGGTCCACAATACTTCAGTAGGCTCCCGCACCAAACCTCAAAACGAACGGATGACATTCTATTCACCGTTTCTTTTGTCTTACTGTACGCAGTATCTCATGGTTCTTGTCGATCTTTCGTACATAACCGACAGTCTCTTCATGTCTCCAGCGCGGTACGTTCGGGGCAATGGTCTCAATGCTCAGCCAACTGTGCACATCAAGACTCTCCTGCGCGGCGATCTGTTGAGCCCGTTTGATCGTCTGCAGGCCGGCATTATAACTGGCGAAGACGAAATGCATCCTCTCTTCATGCCGCTCCTTCTCTTCCCACCGCTTCCATAACTGCCGGTTATAATAGATGCCCGCCGCGATATTCCAACGCGGATCGGCGATCTCCCCGAGTTCTGGATTCCTCAGCTGAATGTCAGCATAGGTTGCAGGCATCAGCTGCATCAGTCCTTTGGCACCGACCCAGCTTTTCGCTTCCGGATCGAGATTGCTCTCGGCATATCCCTGAGCTTTGAAGATCTTCCAGTCGAATGCCGGACCGAAGTAGCGCTTCGAGTATTTCTGGAAATGTTCATCATACTTATCATTCGCGATCTTCTGCGCGGACACGAATGAACAAATGAATGAAATTATAAAGAGTGTCTTTCCAATCCTTCCGGATACGCTGTTCATCCCAATGCCCCGGCGATGATGATGGCAAGAGCGATCATAACGGAAGAGATGAACACTGCTGCGGCCATATTCCCCTTATTGATCTGATCGGCAAAATCGATCCTGCTCTCCACCAGATCGAATAATTTATACGCAAGGATGAGGACGATCAGTCCGATGAACGCATACACAAAATTCAGAAGGATGATGTTGTAATCCATAATATTCCTTTCAGTGATAGATAAAATGTGAGACGCCGATCATTTCCGGAATCAATACCGTTTTCAAGAGATGAAATTCCATCATCAATTGACACTCAGCAATGTAAGAATCAATCTTGTCGGAGTAAAGATGTCAAATATCCAATGACAATAATACCTCCTGGGGCACTGAGATGAGACGATTTTCCATTGTAGATCTCCCTTATACGGTCTATATTGTGTCCTGTATTACTGAAACGTCCATCTGTTGCAAACTACCTATGAAGAATCATCTTTCCGTGTGCGTCCTCGGCAGCTCCAGCGGCGGCAACTCAACGGTCATCTGGAATGACACCGTATCCATCCTTATCGACTGCGGACACGGTCCGGTCTATCTTGAGGAACGACTGAAAGAATTGGACCTATCGTTACGGGGACTTGATGCCGTTTTCATTACGCATATCCACAGCGACCACGTGAATGAGACAACGGTCAGGAACCTTCATAAATACTGCATCCCGATCCATTGTCCTGCACCGATCGAAACACCCCTGGTGAAGAAATACCGCTCACTCGCTGCCGTAAAGAAAGAGAATTTCCTGTTCACATTCACAGGTCCTGAGGTGGAGATCTCGGGAATGACCGTACGCGCATTCGAAGTGCCGCATGATTCCGACGGCGGATGTTTCGGATACACTGTGGCCGATGAAACAGCGGGGATGAAAAGGAAGATCAGCGTTGCAACGGACATGGCAGAAATGACCGCATCGGCGGTAGAAGCGATGGCCGACTCCGATGTGGTCGTGATCGAATCGAATTATGATGCGGAGATGCTCGAACGGTCGGGACGTCCCATTTGGCTGAAGGACAGGATACGCATCGGAGGTCATCTCTCCAACGAACAATCCGCAGAAGGGATCGTGCGGATCATCCGGCAGTCCACAAATATTCCCAAAGTTTTTGCACTTGCTCACATCAGCAGAGAGTGCAATACGAACGCACTTGCACATGCATGCACATCAAGCGCACTGCAGGAACTCGGGATAACGAACGTCGCCGTCTTCGAAACATATCCGCAGCGCCCAAGCCGCATTATGACCGTCCGCAAAGCGTAAAACAATAGCACACGGAAAGAACGGAAAAAGGCGGATCTGCAGGGATAAGAATGTAGGTCCGAACGTTTTCCCGCCGCGTTCTTTGGCGGGTTGCGCGGTCCGTTTAAAAAAAATAATCCGCTAAGTAAGCGAAGGAACGCGAAGCGTTGGAAGAAGGGAAAAACAGAATGTAGAAGGACAAAAGTGAAGGACCAATTACTGAAGTAAGAACTTCCGGACGGATTTGAGATGATGCACAGCGATCCCTTCTATCTCGGGGAATTGGGCTGCATATTTCAGCAGTGTCATATATTCTGTATAGAATTCATCTTTGGACAGATTGAACATTGTGGATTGTTTCAATTCCTCGGTAACGACTCGAAGAGCAAAAGCGCCTTCGCCAAGATCGATCTCCGTCACTCCTTCCAATCGTTCGGATTTCCTCACTTCAGCGGCCAGTTCTTTTGCCGTCACAGTGATAACTGTCCCATCAAAACTTTGCATCAATCCCTTCCGCAGTTCCGACAGTTCCTGATCGGAAATATCGCTTCCCCCCGTCCCGATCAGCATCTTCCCGTCCACCATCTCCACGGAGATCTTCCTGCGCCGAAAACGGAAATCCGCATAATCGCCGAATGAACGACCGATCTTCTGCGCAAATGTATCGGGATGAACTTCGCATAGATAATTTGTTGTGGACCCTCCCAGCCGCATCGTCTCGATACCGATGTAGATCTTCCGATTCGCCTGTTTCGCCCATTCAAGTTCCCTCTCCGAAAACGAGATCACGCTTGCTGAACCTTCGGCTTTGCTTCTGTACGCCATGATGGCAAGATAGTCCGTCAGGAAACTGAGATGCTTCCCGATCGGCATCGTGATATTCTCGATGGTGATGGTATCCTCCATCCAGAATGGGATGGCGATCCCGTAGGTCAACGGACTTTGTTCGCGTATGAGTTTTCCTGTTTTCCATACGCAATGGATCCAATCCTTCAGCAATTGCTGCTTCGTCTGCGGCAGCGAGAACGGCAGAAGCAGATACGGCTCGATATCGAACTGGAGTCCGTCCGGCATCCCCGTCTCATTCCTCAGTTTGATCACTTCCCGGGCGAATGCAAGCGGTCTGTTATGATTTTGGGGAAGAGCCCATTCCGGTTCACCGGCAAGGGCATGTACTTTGAAGGAATTTTGCTTAGCCCAAGAGAGGAGCGCAATAAGACTGTCCTTATTATAGAGCGTTACCGTATCCCCGTCATCGGAGATGTCATAGGAAAGATAGAGGAAGAGCGTATTGATGCAGAGCTGGGATGTGACACTGAGCAGTGAGTCCCTCCACTCCGGCTGGTCGATGATCTGACGTGTATTCCAGATCCACAATGCATTATCTTTTGCCTGCGCAGTATTCGGAGCGGAGGTCAGAAAGAGGATCACACCGGAGAGTACAATGAAGCGAAACAATAAGCGCATATTCAATCGGGACTATTCCTTGATCTGGATTGGTGACAAATGAATATGCCATTTTGTACCATGAACATCAATCGTCATGTTCCCGAGGATTGATCCTTCGGCAGCGTGAACCGGAACGTTGCCCCTTTATTCTCTTCTCCTTCCGCATAGACCATTCCGCCCAAACGTTGGACGATCCGTTTCACGGTCGAAAGTCCGATCCCTATCCCTTCAAATTCGTTGTTCACATGAAGACGCTGGAAGATGCCGAACAATTTGTTCGTGTATTTCGGATTGAAGCCGGCACCGTTATCCTTCACGGAGAATGTGACCGCGTCCCCGTCATCCCTTGCATCGATCTCAATGTGGGGATGTTCCGCCTTGGAAGAGTACTTCACCGCATTGGAGATGAGATTGAACCATACTTGTCTGACCAGCACGAGATCACAATGGATGTGAGGAAGTGTTCCGACCGTATAGGTGAACTTCCCTCCGCGCATCTTTTGGATCTCTTCCTGAAGGATCGACTGAGCGATCAATTCCATGTTCACCCGTTCATATTTCAACTCCTGCTTGCCCACCCGAGAGAGAGAAAGCAATCCATTGATCAGCTGATCGATCTTCTTGGTGCTCTTGCGGATGGTCATCATCAGGCGTTTCGCCTCATCGTCGAACACATTCTCGTACTGTTCCATCAGCATACTGGTGAATCCGTCGATGGCGCGGACCGGAGCGCGCAGATCGTGAGAGACGGAATAATTGAACGATTCCAGATCGTGATTCGCATCAAGCAGATCCTTCGTCCTCTGGATCACCCGCTGTTCAAGTTCGGTGTTGAGCTTCATCAGTTCCTGCTGTGCCGTCTTCCGCTCCGTGATATCCCGGCAGATCACATAGGAACCGGTGTAGGTTCCGTCCGCTGTATATTTAAAGGATGCGTTATCCTCCCTCCAGATATAATGACCCGCCGCATGCTTCACGCGGTACGTATAGACCAATCCTTGTTTCTTTTCTTTGATCGCCTCAAAGATATTTCCGAAGACCATATCGCGGTCGTCGGGATGGATCATCGAGTAGATCGATTCAGCGTTCAGATCGACGGCATCCGATTGGACATATCCCAATTGTTTCTGTGATCCTTCGGAAGAATATGTCAGACGGCCGTCAGCATTGAAGATCATAATGCCGTCCGATGTATTCTCGGCGATGAGCCTGTATTTCTCCTCGCTTTCACGCAGACTTTCTTCCGACCGTTCTCTCCGCTGCAATTCTTCCTTCAGCCGTTCATGTGCATCATGAAGTTCGAACGCCATTTCTATGGAAGAGTGCAGCACGAATTCATCAGAACTTTTCACCACATATCCATATCTCTTAAGGCCCCTGACCTTGGCAACTGTTTCCTTATCACTGTATGCCGAGAAGAACAGGACCGGTATATTCGTGATTGCAGCTATCTGCCTGGCTGCTTCAGTTCCGTCCATTCCGCTGCCAAGATAAATATCCATCACTACCAGATCGGTCCGTATCCCCTGCTGCACAAGTGACACAGCCTCTTCCCCTGTTGAAGCGGTAGAAACGGTAAACCCAAAACTTTCGATCTTTTTACCGACAATCTTTAAGGTTATAGGATCGTCATCCACCAAAAGAATTTTTCTCGGCAGCACATCTATCATCGTCGCTTCCACAAGTATTCCTGTCGTTTTTGAGTGAACAATTGTCAACTACAGTTTGCTATCAACTACAAGAACACAAAAACCGTTCCACGACAAAATGGTCTTTTTTGATTATTTTAAGCGATATTGATTTGACTGAACGAGGAGACAGTTCAGCATTCTGCACAATATTGTGCAGCGACTGCTGATGGATGGTTTGAGATTGGTATCCGATATTTTGCAAAAAAAAGAGCAGAATAAGTTAACTTCTGCTCTTTCGAATATACTGCAATAATTGAAGATCAATATTCCCGCGCCGGGGAGACGATGTTATTTTATGAGCACTAATTTTATTATGGAGGTGAATTTGCCGGCAGACATCGTTGCAAAATAGATCCCGCTCGAAAATCCGGAAGCATTCCATTGAACGGAATAATGTCCTGCGTCCTTCACTTCGCTCACCAATGTCGTTACTTCTCTTCCGAGTGCATCAAATACTTTCACCGTTACGAGTTCAGATGACGGCACGTGATAATTAATGACTGTTGTCGGGTTGAAGGGATTCGGATAGTTCTGCGAGAGTTGGAACGACTCGGGCTGGAAAGTCTCAATATCGTTCACACCGGTGGTAGAGGAATACTTTCTAACCACACGGAAGCCCAAATGATAATACGGATGGTTCGGGTCCTGAGGGCCACGGTAGTATGATGGATTCCGGTTCGAGACTCGTGAATGTCCGTCATTCACTCCGCTGACGACTAAACCGTTATACCAATTTCCGCCGCGCATTCCGCGGTACGGTTTTCCATCCGGCATGATGAATCCGGTGACAGGTCCTTTCGGATTATCAACCGGACTTG
>JBMOHT010000046.1:0-23748 GCA_049317705.1 Bacteroidota bacterium
TTTTGTTCTGCCCTCAAGAAGAGAGAGACTTAACTGAAAATATCGCGGGCTTTTTCAAAAAAACCTTTGGCATTCTTGTCATTATGATCAGAAGGTGAAATTCCTGCGGATTTTTTCATCTCTTTCAACAGCTCCTTGTCCTGGTGCGACAACTCTTTCGGGACAAAGACGTTGACCTTCACATACTGGTCGCCTCTTGACGAACCTCTCAGATGGCCGATTCCGTGGCCCGGTATGCGAAGCATGGTCTCCGGCTGCGTCGAGGGAGGGATGGTGAGCTTGACCGCTCCGTCAAGCGTCGGAACGTCAACCTTTGTGCCGAGCACAAGGTCAGGGAAACTGACCGCAAGGGTATAGATGACGTCGTCGCCGTTGCGAGAGAAGAGCTCGTGCGGAATCTCTTCGATCACCACAATCAGGTCACCGGCAGCACCACCCCTTGGGCCTGCATTGCCCTGACCGCGAAGGGTGAGGTAGTTGCCGTTTTCAACTCCAGATGGAACGGCAACCTTGACGGTCACTTCACCGACCTTTATCCCTTCACCGTAACAGGAGGTGCAGCGATCTTTGATCATCCGCCCTTCACCGCCGCATGTCGGACAGGCGGCAACGTTGACAAACTGACCGAACATCGTCTTTGAAACCTGTCGAACCTCTCCGCTGCCATGACAGGTCTGACAATTCTCTGTTGCGCCCGACTTGGAGCCACTACCGTTACACTCTTTGCAGGTAACCTGCCGTTTGATCTTCAGTGTCTTTTCAACACCCTTGGCAATCTCCTCAAGGGTCAGCTTGAGACGAATTTTAAGATCGGTGCCCGGAATACCCGCCGAAGCACGTCTTCTGCCGCCTCCACCAAAAGCATCTTCAAAACCGAAGGGAGAGCCCCCGCCTCCCCTGTTGCGGCCACTGAACATGTCGTTGAAAGCGCTGAAAATATCGTTAAAATCGGCACCACCGCCTTGCTGCGGGCCACCGGATGCGGCAGATGAGCCAACACCGGCATGGCCAAATTGGTCGTAACGGCGTCGTTTGTCATCGTTACTCAACACCTCATACGCTTCGTTCACATCCTTGAAGTGATCCTCAGCATCCTTGTTGTCGGGATTCTTGTCGGGGTGAAACTGCAATGCGAGCTTGCGGTATGCCTTTTTTATCTCGTCCTTGGTAGCCGTCCGGCCCACACCAAGCACCTCGTAATATTCTTTCTTCATAATAAGAGCTGCAAATTTACTTGTATGTCGTTCATTGTAAAAAAAGTACCCTACCGGGCAACGATAACCTTGGCGTGGCGGATCACCTTCTCTCCGAGAAGATAACCTGTCTGGTACTCGTCGATAATCATCTCCGATTCTGCTTCGGGGCAATCGACCTGGGAGATGGCTTCATGAAAGTTCACATCAAGTTTCATCCCCTTCGACTCTATTGCCTTGACCCCTTTTTCAGCAAGCCACCTTTCCAGATTTTTTTTGACCATCTCTACACCCTCAATATAGGGACGCGCCTCACCGGCCTTCTCACTCTCCACGGGAGCGTTTGCAAGGATGCGCTTGACATCATCAACAACCGGAAGGAGCCCCCTGATCACATTCTCAAGAGCCCTCGAAGAGGCCATCATTGCCTCGCGCTCTTTCTGCTTACGGAAATTTTCAAAATCTGCCGCTTTGCGCAATACCTCGTCGCGATACTTACCCACCTGCTCTTTCTGCTGGTTCAGCTCACTCTCAAGTTCGGCGATTCTTGCTGCCGCAGAGTCGATCGGCGGTGCTGATTGCCCCTGCGACCACTCCACGGTGCTGAAGACATCATCCCGAAACTCAACATTTTCTGTGATCTCCTCCGGAGACTCCTTAGGGTTCTCTTGCTCGTCCATTGCTCTCTTTGTCATTAAAATTAAATTACTTGTAGTTAGTTTGCGCCCGACAGCGTTGCTGAAAGGCTGTCGGCCATATAATTGAGCACACGCACGGCGTGTTCATAATCCATTCTTTTCGGCCCGAGAATCCCCAGCTTTCCAACCATGTTACCAACATAGTAGGGAGCTGAAACAATGGTCAGCTCTTCGGCGTGCCGTTCGCAGTTCTCCTTGCCAATGCTGATGGTAATATCCATGCGCGACGGGCCACTGTTTTCAACAAGCTTGGCCATACTGAACTTGTCCTCAATCATGGTGATAAGCTCGCGAACCTTGTCGGGCTGCTTGAACTCGGGCTGCTCAACAATATATTCGGTACCGGAGATATAGAGCCGCTCAAATATGGGCGACTCGTCAAACAGGGTACCGGCAGAGCGTACAATAAGATTTTTCAGGCCACTGTCGCAACTGCAACCCGAGAGACGCCGGGTAATTGAGCGGCGAATTTCAGCCAATGTGAGCCCCGACAACCGCTCGTTGAGCATATCAACCACCCCGTCAACCGTCTGACGGGAGACCTCCAGATCAAGCTCCATAACAATGGTCTTGACAAAGAGAGACTGGATGGAGAGAATGACCATCATTCTGGTCGAACTCAGCAGCACCATGTCGAGTTTCTCAAAAATAGCATTTGAGAGCGTCGGCGACAAAACAACACTCAACTGCCTTGAAATTGTTCCAAGAACCTTCACTGCCGAGAGCAGAACATCGGAAGAGGTGCCCTTTCGATCAATGCTGATGTCGCCGACATGCTGCTCAATCCTCTTTTTTTCCTGCTCATCA
This sequence comes from Bacteroidota bacterium, assembly GCA_049317705.1. GTDB lineage: Bacteria > Bacteroidota > Ignavibacteria > UBA10030 > UBA8401 > UBA8401. The sequence goes on from JBMOHT010000046.1 coordinate 2,699, forward strand.
AGCGACTGAAAGGTCATGATAAGATCAACATAGTAGCGATAGCCCTTGTCGGTAGGAATCCTTCCGGCGGAGGTATGCGGCTGGCTGATATAACCCTCACTTTCAAGTTCAGCCATGACATTGCGTATCGTGGCGTCCGAAAGGCCAAGATTAAAATTTTGGGCAATATACCTTGAGCCCACCGGAGCGGCAGTCACAACATAAGCCTGGATAACAATACCAAGAACCTGTCGTTCCCTTAGAGTGAGATCACGAAAATCCATCAACGTAGAGCCATAGCAATTGCAAGTTATCGATAATATGACAACGAGGTGAATTTAAAAAAACTAATTGTCACCCGTTGCATCATCATGAGAGAGAATGAGCTATAATATAGTGCCGCAGCTCTCTTTTTACGAAAAAAAGAGTGTGCACCTCTTTTTTCAGCCAAAAGTGCCCGAAAGAATCCGGTCATGGCCTGAATAATCCTTTGCAACGCTGATGCCGATTCTCGTGGTTGTAAGGATCTGCGAACGGGGTATTTCAATTCCTTCAGCTATAAAGAGTTCATCACTCCCCAGATCGGTCCCGGAATCATTGGTCGTTAGACCAAACGCCTGTGCGAATTTGGCAGGTCCGTTCGTGAGATCCTTCTGCACAACATTGTTGTTCGTTCTTTTCCTGTTCTTCATCATCACCGCCAGCCCGTCCATAGGTTCTACGGCACGGATCAATACTGCTTCACCGACCCCTGCAATGTTGGTTACAACATTCGCACAGTAATGCATTCCATACGTGAAATAGACGTAGAGAAAGCCCGGTTCGCCAAACATTACTTCATTTCTTTTTGTCATCCCTCTGAACGAGTGCGAAGCAGGGTCATTGAAGAGATATGCTTCTGTCTCAACGATGATGCCGGAGAGCAGTGTTTTTCCGATACGGCGGACGATGATCTTGCCGAGAAGTTCCTTCGCAACGGTGACGGTTTTGCGGGAATAGAATGAGCGGGGAAGTTTCTTCATTGAATTGCGAAAACCATCGAAGATTACCTAAGAGATTCGTCTGTAAAGATCTCTCGCTAAGACGCAAAGCCGCCAAGGAATAAAAATATTCAAATCTTTTTGCGTCTTAGCGACTTTGCGAGAGACATTCTTTGTAATTTGAAAATCGTTCTTTGTTACTAGAATAAAGAGTTCTGCTTATTGACGATCTTCTGTCGACCCAAATGTTTATACGCAAGTTCGGTCGCTTCTCTTCCGCGCGGGGTACGCTGGAGGAATCCTTCGAGTATAAGATACGGTTCATAGACCTCTTCGATCGTTCCGGCTTCTTCGCCGACAGCCACTGCGAGAGTGGAAATACCGACAGGTCCGCCTTTATATTTCTCAATGATCGTGTGCAGCAGACGTTTGTCCATCTCATCCAGACCGTGTTCATCCACTTCAAGGGCTTTCAGAGCATACTGAGCGACCTCTTTTGTGATGATCCCTTTATGATGGGCAAGTTTTGTGTCCACTTCGGCAAAATCCCTGCAGCGTTTCAACAGTCGGTTGGCGATACGCGGCGTACCGCGTGAGCGTTTGGCTATTTCCATTGCGCCTTCTCGGTCCACAGTGATGCCGAGGATCGTTGCCGAACGGACAATGATGGTGAACAGGACTTCGGGAGTGTAGTAGTCCAAACGGTTGGTGATGCCGAAACGTGCGCGCAGGGGGGCTGTGAGCAATCCTGCACGTGTTGTAGCGCCTACCAGTGTGAATCGCGGCAATGAGAGCTGAATTGACCGTGCACTTGGTCCTGAATCGATCATGATATCGAGACGGAAATCTTCCATTGCGGAGTAAAGATACTCCTCCACAACAGCATTCACGCGGTGGATCTCGTCGATAAACAACACATCGCCTTCACTCAGATTCGTCAAAATGCCGGCGAGGTCAGCGGGCTTATCCAGAACAGGACCGGATGTGATCTTAATATCCGTTCCCATCTCGTTGGCGATGATGAAGGAGAGGGTAGTCTTTCCGAGTCCGGGAGGCCCGGTGAGCAGAACGTGATCGAGTGACTCGCCCCGTTTCTTTGCCGCGGCGATGAAGATCTTCAGATTATCGACGATCTTCTGCTGTCCCGAAAAATCGTCGAACGCAGAAGGGCGAAGGGTGTTCTCGAATTCCTTTTCGGTATTCGGTGCTTCGGTTGAAGTATGTTCGGATTTTCGGGGTGTCTTCATTGAATGATGACAGTCTGTTGCAGAAAAGTGGTAAAATTCACTGATGCAGGTGTATTACCATAATAGAATTTAAATACTCTGGTCCCTGGACCTGTCAGTAACACTTCATCGTTGAATTGTTGTGCTGTTGCCAATGAAGCTTTCTCGAACATTGCCGGGTCCTGAGTCAGTAGAAAACTGTTATTCGTTCTCGGGGAGACAAATTCATTCACTACCGTGGTTTCCTTGCCGCTGATGACTGTCCGGATCATTCCATAGAAACGAACAGACTCAGAAGTGAAGTAATAAACGTTATTCGGTGTTGTATTGATGACCGTCAGACGGATTTTGGCCGTTCCACCATTGAGATGATACAGTGAGGAATCGGATTTGAAAGTGATCTCTCCTATCGGTGCCGCGCTTTCTGACTCATTACACCCTGCTGCCCAAAAAACTATGATTAGGAAGAATGAGGTTAGCTTCATTTTCCTTTGGAGGTCAGTTTCCACATTGCTTCAACGAGTTCGGCTATTCCCTCATTTGTTGCAGCTGAGATCTGATGGACGATGACACCTTTCGGGAATTTTAATTTCTTCAGCGATTTCTTCACTTCATCGTCCGCGATATCCAGCTTGGTAATGGCGATGATCTTTTTCTTCTTCGGCAGGTCCTTGCTGAACGCTTTCAGTTCATTGGCGAGGATCTTGTAGTCCTTCTTGATGTCTTCACTTGTGCAGTCGATAAGATAGAGCAGGGCTTTCGTCCGTTCGATGTGCTTTAAGAACTGAATGCCGAGTCCTTTCCCTTCATGTGCTCCTTCGATCAATCCCGGAATATCGGCGACAACAAAACTTTTTCCCGGCTGAAAATAGACCATACCGAGATTCGGGACGAGTGTTGTGAACGGATAATCCGCGATCTTCGGTTTAGCGGCTGAGATAGTGGAGATAAGTGTGGATTTACCGGCATTCGGGAAACCGACCAGACCGATATCCGCGAGAAGCTTCATTTCCAGTTCCAGATGATACTCTTCACCCTGATCACCGGGAGTGCAGACACGGGGTGCCTGAAGCGTGGGGGATCGGAACAGCCAGTTCCCTTTACCGCCTCGTCCCCCTTTGGCGATGACGAATTCCTGCTTGTCTTCCGTTATATCAATGATCAATTCTCCGGTCTCGGCGTTCCGGATGAGCGTACCGACCGGGACCTTAATATAGATCGGTTCGGCGGAGCGTCCCTCTTTATTCGAACCTTCGCCGACATTTCCGTCCTTTGCAATGAATTTCTTCTTGTAGCGGAAGTCGAGCAGCGTATTGATCTGCTTGTCGGCAACAAAGATCACATCGCCTCCAACACCGCCGTTACCGCCGTCCGGACCACCTTTCGGGATGAATTTTTCACGGCGCCAATGGATGATACCGTCGCCGCCTTTGCCTGATCGAACGAAGATCTTTGCTGAGTCTATGAACATAATGATTTTCCCGGGACCGGATGGATTCTCCGGTCCTGAAGTGCTTTAGTGTGATTCCCGATTGATGAAATAGGTTTGCAGTGCGTTGGTCAAGACGATCGCATCGCGGGAGAAGGGATCGACATCATTCATGGTGAAGTAATGATCGAGTGAAAGTCCCGCATCGTCCCACGTTGCAGAGGAAAGGATCTTTTCCATTGTTACAATATACTTCGATTCATCATCACCAAACAAGGATTTAATGATGGAGGTCTTCTCTTTTTCGTGGAGATTCAGCTGAGTGAAGTTCTTTTTCTGCGGCTGACGGACCTGGGCAAGTTCATCCGCTACGGAAAAGCTCTTTTGCGTGAATGAATCCTTCAATGCTTCGATCAATTCATAATAAAGAAGGGATTGCTTTCCTTGTTCGCGGAGTTTCTGCAGATGCTGGTGGACCGCAGAGAGTTTCTTATCTTCAAAGAAATACATCAATGCCCGGGTCGGAAGATCGCCGCGGCCCCCGTTGAGGGATTGCTGGTGCACATATCCGACAAATTCGTAGAAGGGGATGGTCATCTTTGCCATTTCTTCCGCTGAGTTGGTGTTGACAATTTCAGCATCGATCCTGCGAAGGATCCTCACCGCTTCATCACGCTCCAGGTCTTTTTTATCTTTGCCGACGAGATATTTTTCCAGGATCGTCCAATAATACTGATAATCACCGCAGAACCGGAATTTTAATGCCAGCTCTTTTATGTTCAGGACATTCTTTTCTTCAAAAAGATAACTTTCCAGTGTCCACTGCGGGCGACAGAGATAATTGAAAAGGAAAAGCACACATTTATCCAATGTTTTCAGGAACTCTTCACGGGAAAATGTGTAATGATAGACAAGAAGGATATCCATCTGCTCCTGAAGCAATTGAACATCTTCCTGAAGGTAGTTGAATTTGGAAGAGTGGTGGTCGGTCTTTTTCTCCTGAAATAACAGCCATTCCACTTCACCGCGGAAGAAACTTTTTATATTGGCGGGAATGTTAGATTCCAGTATGGATTTTAATGCAATAGTCTGAGTATTCGCTATTGTATTATTTACTGTTATTTTTTGAAGATCTTCGAGTTCTTGTTCGAACATAATGTTTGCCGTAGGTTTAGAACAAATTATCGTTAAATTCCCTTGTAATCAATATATCATTTCGATTCATTTCATGAAATTTGCATGACCGTCTCTCGCAAAGGCGCAAAGACGCAGAACATATAGAGTATTCAGTTGTTGTTATATTCAATTGATGGACCTTCGATAGAAGTATTCAATAGCTTTTTCAATTGAAAATCATAGTTCAATAAATAATTTCAAATAAATAATAAAGGTGAATCATGCTTCATATGGTATTGTATCTATTACATGTAATCGGTATGGCAATGATCGTTTCAATTTCATTGTATTTATCTGTTAAAAAAGATATTGCGAAGGAATCTCTTAAAAAACTTTCAACATATCTTATGGCTGCTGCACATACTCAGTTGTTGACCGGATTTTCTTTATTCTTTTTACTGATTTCTGAAGTGAATCACATGAAGATCGGAATAAAAATGCTTTTGGCAATCGTGGTAGCAGTCGTTGCAACGATATATCGGAAAAAAATTGCTGCAGATGAGTCACCGAAACCATCATTGCTGCTAATTCTTCTCGCAACGTCAATAGTTATAACAATCGTTGCATTTGCGTTGTGATGCAAAATATTTTCATTTTTAGGCGTAAATATTACAATTTATTTTTTGCGTTTTTGCCTGCATTTTTGAGTGTGCAATTGTCACATTTCTCCAAAAAACATTCGAAAATTAAATAATTTCGGCATTTTTTCTTCGTATTTAAAATCCTCAATGTTTTGGCGTGGTTTTTGAACATTGTTTAAAAACCCCAGTAAAATAAGATTTTTTAAAACCAGTATTGACACTCCTTATTGAAAACTATATATTTACAGCAGTCCATTAGAGAGTTACACTAACAAACATATCCAATTCACTTATTCAAGGAGTTCATATGGGAAAAGCATTATCGAAATCGCAGATCGCTAGCCATTTTGCTGATAAATTCGGATTGAAAAAGAAAGTTGTTACGGAATTCTTCGAAGAACTGTCAACCTTAGCATATAAAGAAGCAGCAAATCAGTTCACAATTCCCGGTATCGGAAAATTGGTCCTTGTTGACCGCAAAGCACGCATGGGCCGCAATCCGGCAACCGGCGAAACGATCCAGATTCCTGCTAAAAAAGTTGTGAAATTCAAAGTTGCAAAAGCAGCAAAAGATGCGATCCTCGGCAAAAAGTAATAATTGAAATTTGCTCAGATTTTTTCGAACTCCATTCAGAAATGAATGGAGTTTTTTTTTATAGAAGAGCTTTACCACTAAGTCACAAAGACACTAAGGCACTAAGACACAATGGCACTAAAACATTATTAGATTTGAGATTTTGTGTCGTCGTGATTTCGTGTTAACTATTCGCAGAATTCAGAGTAATTGGGATTACTTTTGGAAGTAGGATTACTTTTCATTATTTTGAATAAAATTCGGAAGAGAAATGCAAAAAACATTCGTTATTCTTACTCTTTTACTCTCATTACTCAACTCATCCTGCGGAAAGAAAAATTTCATGACAAAATCCGGCGTTCAAGTAGAAGTGATCACTGAAGGAAAAGGGGCTGCCCCGAAAGAAGGACAGATCGTAACGGTGCATTATACCGGGTGGCTGACGGACAGCACGAAATTCGACAGTTCGGTTGACCGCGGACAGCCGTTCAAATATCAATTCGGTGTCGGTCAGGTGATCCAAGGATGGGATGACGGAGTTGCCACAATGAAACTTGGCGGCAAAAGCAGATTCACGATTCCGCCGGAACTTGGATATGGACAGGGTGGTGCGGGGGGAGTGATTCCGCCGAACGCTACGTTGATCTTCGAAGTGGAATTACTGGGAATTCAATAATGCCTCAGCCGCATTTAATGATCCATATCGTTCCGGGCAAATGCGATTACTGCGGATGCTGCGTCGGTGTTTGTCCTGAAGATGCCATCGAACTGATGGAATCGAAGATCGCCATCATCGAGGACCGATGCACGAACTGCAGAAAGTGCGTTTGGGCTTGTCCGTGGGAAGTGATCGAGTTCCACAAAGAAGGCGTGGACCAGCTGCCGAAACATACTCCACAGATCCTTAATGATGCGGTGCCGTTCTCATGATGAATACTGATTACGATATAATTGTTGTCGGTGCAGGTCCCGCAGGGACCACCGCTGCACGGTACGCAGCCGCCGGCGGCGCAAAAGTGTTGATCCTCGAGAAGGACCGTGATGTCGGTTATCCCGTCCGCTGCGGTGAAGCGGTGAGCCACGAAGGAGTGTCTCAATTCATTCAGCCGGATCAGAAGTGGATCGCATCGACCGTAACGAAATTCCGGCTGATCGCTCCGAACGGCAGCAGTGTTCTGCCGAAACTGGACGGCGGCGGATATGTGCTCGAGCGGAGGATCTTCGATTATGAATTGGCGAAACTCGCAGCCGATGCCGGTGCTGAGATCATCACCAAAGCATACGCCTACGATCTTCTCCGGGAGAATGGAAAGATCACAGGAGTGCGGGCACTGATCAAAGATCAGAAAGTTGATATTCGATGTAAGATCGTTATCGCGGCGGATGGTGTGGAATCGCGTGTGGGAAAATGGGCTGGAATGGATACCACGTGCCATATCAAAGACATGGAGAGCTGTGCTCAGATGACCCTTTCCGGAATTGAAGTGGAGGAGGATGTGCTGGACTTCTATTTCGGCGATCAGGTCTCGCCCGGCGGATATCTCTGGGTTTTCCCGAAAGGAAAGAATACGGCGAATGTCGGTCTTGGACTCTCCGTTGATGAAGCAAAGAAGAAATCCGCTATCCGGTTCCTGCATGAATTTGTGGAACGGAAATATCCGAAAGCAGCGATGCTGACGCATATCGCCGGCGGAGTTCCGTGTGCGAAGACGAATCCCGAGATCGTGAAAGAGAATGTGATCCTCGTCGGCGATGCAGCCCATCAGGTAAATCCCGTCTCCGGCGGCGGTATCATCTCGGGGATGATCGGCGGTATGATCGGCGGACAGGTTGCGTCGGAAGCGATCAAGAGCGGTGAAATGAAACATCTCCGTGAATACGACAAACGGTGGCATAAACGCCTTGGATGGCGCCACGACATCTTCTATAATATCAGGAATGCGATCGGAAACTTTGACGACCGCACCTACAATAATATCTGCGACAGCGCACTGAAACTTCCCGAGGATAAACGTTCACTCGGCGGGATCTTCAGGGCGGCGTTGTGGAATCAACCCTCCATGATCCTTGATGTTGCGAAAGTGTTCGTTTCCTGACGATATGAAACTGATACTTTCCGCGGCTTCCTTATTATTCCTTTTCAGCTGCAGCTCCGTTCAAAAGGAGTCCGACAGCAGATCCTCCATCGTCGATCTGCAGTCCTTGGACACGACGTTCGTTCTGGATATCCGGTACGCAACGGCGAATAATTTCACGAAGACTGTTCTTTATCCCGTCGCAAAAGCGAAACTCCGGCGAGAAGCGGCGGAGAGTCTTGCTGCCGTTCAGCGGAACTGAAGGCAAACGGCCTGCGTCTGAAGATATATGACGGCTACCGTCCTTTAGCAATTCAATGGAAACTATGGGAGGTCGTTCCGAACGAGGACTTTGTCGCGAACCCGAAAAAAGGATCAAAGCATAACCGGGGTGCAGCGGTCGATCTGACGATCATCGACGCGAACGGGAATGAACTGGAGATGCCGACGGGATATGATGACTTTACCGTGAAAGCATCGCATGAATATATGGAACTCTCTGAGGAAGCGTTGAAGAACCGCGCCATGCTGAAAGAGGTGATGATGCGTCACGGATTCCAGCCGATCAAAAGTGAATGGTGGCATTACGATTTTAAGGGATGGGAACAATTCGGCATATTAGATGAGCCGCTGTGATGGCGAATATCAATGAATCCATTAAGAAGATCCTGCTCGTCCGCACTGACCGGATCGGCGATGTTGTGCTGTCGCTGCCGATGCTTCCTGCATTGAAGCAGAAATTCCCGGATGCGAAGATCACAGTGATGGTCCGTCCTTACACTAGAGAATTGGTAGAGAATCACTCCTGCGTTGATGATGTGATCTTGTGGGATGAGTCAAAAGGGATCGGGCATTACGTTGCTCTATTAAAAGAGAAGAATTTCGATATGGCGATCATTCCATATCCCAGATTCAATCTGGCACTCATCACATTCCTTTCCGGTATACCGATTCGGGTGGGAACGGGATTCCGCTGGTATTCGTTCCTCTTTAATAGAAGGATCTACGAACACCGCAAAGATGCGAAGCGTCATGAAGTGGAATACAATCTGAATCTGCTGACAACGATCGGGATCGATCCGCTGCCGGAATCGAAGTTCGAATTCAGTGCCAGTAAAGAAGCAGAACAGACTGTCGCAATGAAACTGGCGAAGGATTCCGTTGAACGATTCGCTGTGATCCATCCCGGAAGCGGCGGTTCGGCGAGGGATTGGAGTGTAGAGAATTTTGCAAAGCTCGGCGATGAGATCCAACAGCAATTCGGACTGAAGATCGTCCTGACCGGCGGGAAGAATGAATCGGAATTGGTCGGGAGAGTCGCTTCGGCAATGAGAACTCCTTCACTGAACTACGTTGGCGCATTTTCCATAACGGAACTTGGAGCATTGTACCGCCGGGCGGCGCTGTTCGCTGCGAATTCGACCGGTCCTCTGCATATCGCTGCGATGATGGGAACACCGGTCGTAGCTTTTTATCCGCCGATCATTCAGTGCAGTCCTCTGCGCTGGGGACCGTATACAGAAAAGAAAAAGGTCTTCACGGCGGATAACACCGCATGTGCATTGTGCAAAGGGGGACCCTGCCAATCGAATTTGTGTATGGACCAGATCACGGTCGAGCAGGTCATTACGGGAATACGAGAGTTGTTGAATGAAAAAAAATAAGAATGTCCGGTTGCACAGAATCATTTTGGTCACGTGCCTTGTGCTCATGTGTTCGCTGACGGTGCAGCCGCAGAATGCGGTCAATCAAAAGGCATTCACCGTTGGTGAGAAGCTCCTCTTCAATGTGAACTATGGCATCATCACTGCAGGGTATGCGGAGATGGCCATTCCTTCGATGGAGCATGTGCTCGGGAATCCGACGTATAAAGTGCAGTTCAACGTCCGTTCAACGCCGACATTCGATTTCTTCTTCGAAGTGCGTGACCGCTATGAAACGTATCTCGATTCCGCGGGAATTTTTCCGTGGAGATTCGAGCAGCACATTAAAGAAGGAAAATTCACGAGAGATTACACAGCGGTCTTCGATCAGAAGAATCACAAAGCGAAGAGCGGCGATCAGGAATACGATATTCCTCCGCAGGTGCACGATATCATGTCCGCATTCTATTATGCAAGGACCATTGATTATTCCAACTTTAAGGTCGGGCAGCGGGTGAATCTTCAGAATTTCTACAAGGGAAAATCGAATCCGCTCGACATTAAATATCTCGGCAAGCAGAAGATCTCGGTGAAGGCAGGAACATTCAATTGCATCATCGTTGAACCGATGGTGAAAGAGGGAGGATTGTTCAAGAGTGACGGCCGCATCCTCATCTGGCTCTCGGATGATGAACGGAAGATCCCGGTAAAAGTGAATACGAAAGTGATCATCGGTTCCATCGATGCGGAACTGAAAGAATATTCAGGACTCAACGGAGAACTGAAGGGAAAAATACAATGAGTGACATGAACATCGAGAACGAGTCGGGGATCTTTCAGACGGCTGAGACGAGGTATCGTCCCGCAAAATTCGCCGTACTTGCGCTGCTCGGTTTGTTCTTCCTCTATCAGATCGTCGGCGGCGGATTGACACTGCTGGTGATCGGCGGAAAGATCGACCTCGATAATGTGACGATGGCGCGTCTTGCGACGATGATCTCGCAGTTCCTGTTCCTCTTGGTGCCGACCATATTGCTGGCGAAACGTCAGCACGGCAATATCTCCGAAGTGTTCCGATGGAGGATCCCTTCCTTCGGCGAAGCGTTCCTTGCGGTCATCGGGATGGTCGCGTTGATGCAGATCGCAGAATTCTATCTTTACTTCCAGGGGATGATCCCGATTCCCGAAAAGATGGCGCCGTTCCTCACGGAAATGAAGCGGATGATCGAAGAAGCGTTCAAAGTGCTGATCGTTGCACACTCCGTTCCCGAACTTATCTTCGTCATGACCGTTGCCGCACTCACACCCGCCATCTGCGAAGAGATGATGTTCCGCGGACTGATCCAGCGGAATTTTACCATCTCGCACGGTTCGGTGAAAGGATTCATCCTCGCCGGGACCATCTTCGGAATCTATCATATGAATCCGTTCTGGCTCATTCCGTTGATGGCGTTGGGAGTCTATTTCAGTTTCATCCAATACCGGTCCCAAACTCTTGTTCTTCCGATCATAACCCATTTCCTGAATAATGCCGCTTCGACGCTGGGAGTGTATGTCTACGGAAACTCTGAATCGACGACGCCGACGATCTTCATGGGGGAACAGGCAGAACCGTCCATGAAGATGGTGCTCGGGACAGGGATATTCTTTCTCATCATTTTTTTCCTCGTGATTGTTCAGTACATTAAGGTCACAGAAAAAGTTCTGCATCCTCAAGAATTGAATGAACAATCGAACTGAAACTCACACAACATCCATGAACACACCGGCACAGGCGCCTGAAGGATATGTACACCTCGTTTCCACAGCGAATATCTTCGATATGGACCTTGTTGCGAAGAATCTTCAGATGAACGGCATCGATGCCGTCTGGTCCAATCCCGATCCTGTGGAGCAGCCGGAAGATCCGTCATTACTTTTTGTCAAAGCGGAGCAGAAAGAACAGGCAGTCGCCGTTCTCACTTCGCTGGACCTCAACGACTTTACGATACCCAATGGCCGGTAAATTCTCCAATCTTGCATCGCGGGTTGCCGTGGCACTCGTGGCGATCCCGTTCATCATTTTCGCCAGCTACAGCGGCGGATTATTCTTTGCGTTGTTCGTGCTTATCATTGCAGCACTCGCACTCCATGAATTCTACGGACTCGCCAAAGCGAAGGGAGCTGATCCTCAGTTGATCACCGGCATCATCGGACTGGTCGCGATCCATCTGACGTTCTTCCCCGAACAATTCCCGGCGGACTTCGGCGGATCGGTGATGTACTGGAAGCTGAAGGACTTCGCTGCTGTTCTCTTTCTCTTTCTGACCGCGGTAATGCTGATCGAATTGTTCCGCAACAGGGGTTCGGCGATCCTGAATGCAGGTTCAACCATCTTCGGCGTGATGTATGTCGGCGTGTTCCTCGCTTCGTTGATCGGTATAAGAGAATTATTCGGTAGAGAAATTCCGATGCAGTTCATGCAGCAGTTCTTTGAGAAGACGGGAACCGTTCCGAATATTGAAACGAGCGGAATGGTCTATTCGTGGGGCGGGTGGACGATCATCTCGATACTCGGTTCTATTTGGCTGTGCGATACAATGGCATATTTCGGCGGACTCTCCATGGGAAAACATAAATTGTTCCCGCGTGTCAGTCCGAACAAAAGCTGGGAAGGTGCAGTGTGGGGATTCTTCGGCGCGGTGGGAGCAATGGTCTTCTTTCAGCAGTATCATCTTCCGTATCTGCAATTGCATCAGGCGGTGATCATGGGCGTGCTCGTGGGTGTGTTCGGTCAGATCGGCGATCTGATCGAATCGCTGCTGAAACGTGATGCCGGGGTGAAGGATTCGTCCGGACTTATTCCGGGACACGGCGGAGTTTTCGACCGCTTTGACAGCCTAATCTACGTTGCACCGATGCTGTATCTCTATTTGAGTCTGGTGGTATTGTCCTAATGAATACGAAACAACAAAAGATCAACATCATCACACTCGGCTGCGCGAAGAACACGGTCGATTCCGAAGCGTTGTACAGTCAGTTGCTACATAACGAATTTTCGCTGACGGAGAAGATCGAAGAAGCGGATATCGCCATCATCAACACGTGCGGATTCATCGATGCGGCGAAGCGCCAATCCGTTGATACGATCCTTTCGGCGGTGGAGCGGAAGACATCCGGGCAGCTTGATAAAGTCTTCGTCATGGGCTGCTTGGTGGAACGGTATAAGAACGATCTGCAGAAAGAGATCCCGGAGATCGATAATTTTTTCGGGACGAATGAACTACCCGGTATCCTTGAAGCACTCGGCGGAAAATATAAATATGAACTCCTCGGCGAGAGGAATGTTTCCACGCCGAAATATTTTTCCTATTTGAAGATCTCCGAAGGATGCGACAATCCTTGTTCGTTCTGCGCGATCCCGATCATGCGTGGGAAGCATAAAACGAAACCGGTAGAGCAGGTGATGGATGAGACGATGCGTCTTGTGGAAAAAGGAGTGAAAGAACTGATCGTGATCGGTCAGGATACGACGTATTACGGTCTAGATCTTTACGGCGAGCGGAAACTTGCGTCGCTGCTGACTTCGCTTGCATCTGTGAAAGGACTCGAATGGATCCGGCTGATGTATGCGTTCCCGTCCAAATTCCCGATGGATGTATTACAATCGTTCAGTGACAATCCGAAACTCTGTCGCTATATTGATATGCCGATCCAGCACGCTGCGGATAATGTGCTGAAATCGATGCGGCGCGGCATTACGAGAAAGACCACGGAGAATCTCATTGCATCGATCCGCACCTCGGTGCCGGATATCTCGCTGCGCACGACACTTATTGTCGGGTATCCCAACGAAACGGAAGCGGACGTTGAAGAATTGGTTCAGTTCATCAAGGATGTTAAATTCGACAGGCTCGGAGTGTTCACTTATTCGCAGGAAGATGATACATCGGCGTACGGATTAGGTGACCCGATCCCGGAAGAAGAGAAAGAACGGCGTAAGGAATATGTGATGGAAGTGCAACGTGCGATCTCGCTTGAAAAGAACGAATCGCGTATCGGTACAAAGACGCGTGCGGTGATCGAAAGGATAGAGGACGGGAATTTTGTGGGACGGACGGAATGGGATGCACCTGAGATCGATAATGAGATCTTCATGCCGACGACAGCGGGAGTCCGTGTTGGTGACTTTGTGAATGTGAATATCACCGATGCAACGGAATATGATCTGTATGGAGATATAGAATTACCCAAATAGAAAGAGTTTTCTGATTTTTTTAATAAGTGTCTCTCGCAAAGACGCAAAGTCGCAAAAAGGGAATAAAAAAATATCCATGCGAGATGAATTTATTAGATGGGGTTAAATCACAGATTTCTGAAAAACACCAAACCAAATGTCATTCCCCCGAAGGCCCAAAGGGCCAGGGGGTCACTTTGTGACTAGTCCCTTCATATTTCTTTAAATAATGGGGCGAGGAATCTGAGAAGAAATCTAGATTTCTCACTCGCCACAAACAAGAGGTTAGGGGCTCGTTCGAAATGACATTTACAATTAATAATTCAGAAATCTCCAACATATATTGTGTGAATGCATTTCAACTCTAGTGGACAAATGAAAAGAATCATTCTCTTCATACTCTGTTCCTCTGCGCTCTTCGGTCAAGTGGAAGCCCGAAAGCCGCTGACCTCGTTCGACCTTCCCGAATTCTTCGTGGATGCGCTCAGTTTCTCCTCCGGTGATTCAATCACTTCCCGAGTCGATGTCTATATCCAAGTGCCGTATGATGCGATCCAGTTCACGAAAAAGAATGATCGTTATTCCGCCGGATATGAAGTAACGCTCAATTTCCTCGGCGAGGATAATTCTTCGGTAAGCGAGAAAGTATGGACCGAGTCAGTGGATGTTCCGATCTTTGATTATACCGAAGCGAGACGTGCCTTCAGCCTGACACAACGCTCGATCAATATCGCCCCGGGCATCTACACTCTCCGTTCTCAGGTAAAGGATAATGATTCGAAGAAGGTCTTCCATGTGATCAAGAAGATCATCGTCGGAAATTATGCCACGAAAGCGCTCGCACTGAGTGATGTGATGCTGGTGAACAGGACCGGTTCAGAAGGCGACAAAAAGACGATCGCTCCGAATATCTCCGGCAACATCGGTGAGAACAACAATTCATTCTCGGTGTTCTTCGAGATCTATTCTTCGCGTCCGAATGATTCGCTGGAGCTTCATTACACCATTGTCGACTATAAAGGCAGGGAGATGCTCAACAAATTCCAGCCGTACCGTTCGAAAGGGAGCAGGAATCAGATCATCACACGGTTCGACAGTGCGAAATATGGCACCGGTGCATATCAATTGAATATCGAAGCCCGCTCATTGTCCGACGCACCCGAAGAGATACCGGCATTGAAACAACGTGCGTTCGTCGTCCGCTGGGGAAATATGCCGATCAGCATCTCCGATCTTGCACTCGCCATACGGCAGTTGAAATATATCGCGAAAGATAAGGAGATCGACGCGTTCGATGATGCGAAGACGGATGAGGAGAAGAGGAAACTGTTCGATGAATTCTGGCTGAAGCGGGACCCGAATCCTGCGACCAAACGGAATGAATATATGGAAGAGTATTACAGCCGGGTGGAATATGCGAACAAGACCTTCTCGCATTATCAACCGGGATGGAATACGGATATGGGAATGGTCTTCATTCTGTTCGGTTCGCCGAACAATGTCGAGCGGCATCCGTTCGACATCGACTCGAAGCCGTACGAGGTCTGGGCCTATTATGATTATAACCGCAGCGTCATCTTTGTGGATGAATCCGGTTTCGGAGATTTCCGTCTGCTCACACCGGTGTGGGATATGCTGCAGCGTTTGAAGAACAGTCAATGAAACGTTCTGCTTGTGCGGAACTCTCCATGAGAACATCATTTCGAAAACATCATTTAAAGCCATTCGCCCTCTGCGGATGGCTTTTTCTGTTTTTCTGCATTGCTGAAGGACAGACGAAGATCTCATCCGTAGAACTCACCGGAAATTCGTACTTCTCTCAGCGTGAATTGACGGAAAAGATCCCATCTAAGAGCGGAGCATTGCTCTTGTCAATAGATCAGTCCAAATCCGTTTTACAGGAGTTATATCATTCAGCAGGATTCTATGCTTTTACGATTGATTCAGTCACCATCATTTTCGCTGATGATTCGTTAACAGCTTCAGTAAAATTCTTCCTGAATGAACATCAGCGGACGCTCATTTCAGCGATCATCCTTTCCGGAAACAATGTCTTCACTTCTCAGGAACTCCTTTCCTCATTCGAGAGCAGTTCAGGGAATGCATTGGATCCGGCAGTGCTGGAGTCGGATATTCAAACCATTCTGGATCGCTATGGTGAGCATGGGTATCCGTTCGCTTCTGTGAACAGCGACAGTGTGAGGACCGATCTGAATGATGGATCACAATTGATCGTGCAGCTGAACATCTCCGAGGGAGCACGTGTCACGCTCGACGAAGTACGCATCGAGGGAAATACGACAACATCCTCATCCGTGATCGCCCGCGAAGTGAATCTCGTCAGCGGTGCGCAGTACGATCAGCGGTCCATCCCGAAGATTCGGCAGCGGCTTGAACGGCTGCAGCTGTTCTCGAGTGTGAACGAACCGCAGCTCTATATCATTTCGGATGGAGCCAAAGATTCATTGCGGGGAGGACTCCTTATTTCCGTGAAAGAAGGGAATTCCAATACCTTTGACGGCATCGTCGGGTATGTACCATCTAATGATCCGAACATAGCCGGTTATTTTACAGGGAATGTGTTCGTTGCACTCCGCAATCTTTTTGGGACAGGGAGGAAAGCACTCATCCGCTGGCAGCGTGAGACCCAGTCCACGCAGGAATTGGAACTGCAGTACCGCGAGCCGTGGCTGTTCGGCATCCCGCTGAATATCGGCGGGACGTTCTTTCAACGGAAACAGGATTCCAGTTATGTGAAGACAAGGATCGAACTCCGCGGTGATTTTTTGCTTTCCGAAGATCTATCCGTCTCGGGAAATATCCTTTCCGAATCGGTCTATCCTTCAGCGGACATCCAGCAGTTTACGGTTTTCGAGAGCAGCACACTCTTTCTGGGAGGAGAGATCCTGTATGACACACGGGATAATATCCGTAACACGACATCGGGTGTTCGGTATGCAACGTCGTTCCAGCAAGGAAGGAAGAATATCACCGGGCCGGAACAATATCTTTCGTTGGCTCCGCAGAAGAACTTTTCCATTCAAAAATATTCCATCGATGCGGAATCATTCATCCGCACATTCAACAGGCAAGTGATCATGCTCGGCATCCACGGAAAACAGATCACATCGTCCCAGCTTGAGTTGAGCGATCTGTTCCAGTTCGGAGGAACAACAACACTGCGCGGGTACCGCGAAAACCAATTTTTTGCATCACAAATTGCGTACATTAACGCCGAATACCGGTTCCTGACCGGCCGCGCATCATCGTTCTTCGGGTTCTTTGACGCTGGGTATTTCTCCCGTCCCGCCGATGCGGTGAAAGGGATCCTGCATCAGGAGAAAAGTCTGTACGGGTACGGACTCGGTGCACGGATCGAAACAGGACTCGGCATCATGAATATCAGTTACGCCCTCGGCAAGGGGGACAGTTTCAGCAACGGCAAGATCCACGTCGGCATCATCAACGAATTCTAATGAAACCATACATCACACTTACTCGTCCCGTCAATTTCGTCATCACCGCGCTTTCCATTCTCGTCGCCTGTCTTCTGGCAGGCGGGACGCAAGCGCAGATCCCGTTCATGCTTTTTGCTTCGCTGGGCGGTGCGCTCGTCGGTGCCGGCGGAATGGTGATCAACGACATCCTCGATGTTGAGATCGATATGATCAATAAACCGGATCGCCCAATTCCGAGCGGTGCTGTGGACCGTTACGATGCGATGATGTTCTACGGCGGTCTCACCGGTGCCGGGATGATCATGATCGCGTACACGACAAAACCGGCATTCATTATCGCATTCATTGCCGTGCCGCTGATCGTTCTCTATAGTAAAGTATTCAAAGGGACTCCGCTGATCGGCAATATGCTCGTCGGAGCGCTGACAGGACTCGCATTCATCTTCGGAGGAGCCGCAGTCGGGAACATGAAACAGGCAATGATGCCGGCACTCTTCGCGTTCCTGATCAACACTGGAAGGGAAGTGATCAAAGATATGGAAGATGTTGAAGGTGATTCAAAGAACGGCGCTGCGACGCTTCCAGTGGTGTATGGAATGAGAAATGCTGCAATTATTGCAACGATGTTCCTTGTGTTTGTGATCGTTTCCACTGTCGTTCCGTTCGTGAACGGTCAATATGGGCTGAAGTATTTTATTGCGGTGAATATCGGCGTGAATGCTGTTCTTGTATATGTGCTTTATTCATTATGGAATGATCAATCGGTCAAGAATCTGAACTTCCTTTCAACAATTCTGAAATGGGACATGCTTGTTGGACTTATCGCAATTTATTTAGGATGATTGATCTTAATATCGAACTTGTATTCATGATGTTTAATCGTCTCAATAAATTAAAGCTATAACCTGTAGCCACAAAATCACAAAGACACAAATTATGAGAAAAATAGGCCCACAAAATATTTGTAGAAAATCATAAAAATTAAATTTGTGATGTTTCGTGTCTTAGTGTCTTTGTGGCAGAGATCAAAAGATTTATTTGAAAATATGCAGAAGAATAACTTTTTAATTTAACATGCTCGAATACGAACAAAAATATTGGGACCAAGGTATCATCCGCATCGCTGGCGTGGATGAAGCAGGCAGAGGACCGCTGGCAGGACCGGTCGTTGCTTCCGCTGTCATTTTCGAACAGGGAGTGCTGATTGAAGGAGTGAATGACTCGAAAAAGCTGACGGAGAAGAAACGGGAAGCATTGTTCCACCTGATCCATGAGAAAGCGATCGCTGTCGGCATCGGCATTGTCAGTCACGAAGTGATCGACAGGATCAACATCCTGCAGGCGTCATTCCTGGCGATGAACAAGGCGCTGGAACTTCTCAAGATGAAACCGCAGCAACTGCTGGTGGACGGGAATTTCTTCAAGCATGAGAAGTATCCTGTTGAGAATATCATCAAAGGGGATTCGCTCTCGCATTCCATCGCCGCCGCTTCCATCATCGCGAAAGTGACGAGGGATTCTCTGATGAAAGAGATGCATGAGCAGTATCCCGAATACGGATTTGCGAAACATAAAGGATACGGGACCGCAGCGCATATCGAAGCGATCCGGAAACACGGATATTCACCGATCCACCGCCGCTCATTTCACGTGGAGACACTCGCTGGAATATGAGCAGAACCGGGACTTCATCGACGAGAGCGCGCGGTGCGGCGGGAGAGGAGACAGCGGTCAATTTCCTGAAGCAGAACGGTTATGAGATACTGGAGCAGAATTATTATTACAACCATGGTGAAATAGATATTGTCGCAAAGGATGGGAAGGTTCTGGTCTTCGTGGAAGTAAAGTCTCGCCGCTCTTCCGCATTTGGCGCTCCCGAAGAATCCGTCACACCGAGAAAACAGGAACTGCTCCGCAGAACAGCGGAAGGATATGTGATGGACCGTGGGATCACTGATACGGAATGCCGCTTTGATGTGGTATCGATCCTGCTGAAAGATGGTAAACAGGAGTGTGTGATCCTGAAAGACTGCTTTTGAAATTCTTCATTTGGTGCAAAACAATATTGTCACCCCCGAACGATTCTATCGGGGGTCCAGTATCATGGATTCCCGCCAGGAGCATGTCCCGAAGGGATCCCTTTGGGACGGGAATGACAAAACCTTACAAATATTTAACGGAGAAATGATCATCGAAAAGAAAATATCGCTAAAAGATGTCGACGCTCTGTCCCTTCTGGGATATAATGATTCACATCTTCATCTCATCGAACAGCGGTTCGATGCTTCAATCACCGCACGCGGTAGCAACATCACGCTGCGCGGTGAGGAGGATGAACTTCAGCAGCTTGAACGTGTCTTCAATGAACTGCAGTTTCTTTTATCAAAGAACGGTGTGCTTACTGCAAATGATGTGAACACCGTCCTAGATCTTGTAGTGGATGTCGCTCCCGTAAAATTTGCATCGCTCAAAATGAAGGAGAATGATGTTGCCGTTCTCTTCACGAAGAATTCCATCATTAAAGCGAAGACCCCGACACAACGGGAGTATCTTGACAAAGCATTAAAGAACGATATCATTTTTGCCGTTGGTCCCGCCGGAACAGGAAAGACGTATCTCGCCGTTGCGATGGCCGTAGCGAGTCTGAAGAATAATGAAGTGAGCAAGATCGTCCTGGCTCGTCCTGCAGTGGAAGCCGGTGAATCGCTCGGTTTCCTTCCCGGCGATATGGCACAGAAGATCGATCCGTATCTCCGTCCATTATACGACGCGCTGGACGATATGCTGCCGAGCGAGAAACTGAAGATGTATATGGAACGCCGCATCATCGAGATCGTCCCGCTTGCTTACATGCGGGGACGGACACTGCATAATGCATTCGTTATCCTTGATGAAGCGCAGAACGCCACGGCAATGCAGATGAAGATGTTCCTGACCCGTCTCGGGAATAATTCCAAGGCGATCATCACCGGTGACGTTACGCAGATCGATCTGCCGTCGAATGTGACTTCTGGACTGGTGCAGATCCAGGATGTGCTGAAGAAGATCGAAGGGATCGATTTCGTCTATTTTGATAAGACGGATGTTGTCCGCCATAGACTCGTTCGGGAGATCATCGATGCGTATGCAAAATTCGGCGAGAAGGAGAACGGAAAAGGTAAGTAGGCGCAGAATTCGACGGAAAGGAGTGACCCAATGAACATCAATTCCATCATACTGATATTGCTGTTCGTGTTATGCGGATGTAAGAACTCAACCGTAAATTCCGGTGTTCTGCCTCAGCAGGAGATCATCTTTGAAGCTGAGTATGTGAATTTCGCCTGGGGTGTAACATGGAAGGGAATGTATGTCGCGGAAAATGGTGATGTTCACACGTATGACCGTTCAGGAGATCCGGTGCAATGGGTCGAGGATGAAGATGGTTTTTTTACGAAAGAAGAATTACTGTCGAAATATGGACGCCGTGATACTTTGCGCACTCGGATCCCGGCGGATTCGCTGCTGATGATGAAACAGTTGACGATGTCGATCGATGCAAGATCCTATTCGGACACTGCCAACGTCGGAGCGGATATGGGGGCATGGACAACGACGGTCTATATCTACCGCTCAGAAAGACAGCAATATCAGAGGATCATTTTGAGCTGCGACGGTGATCGGGAATTCAATAACGTTTCGCCGAACGCCAAGAACCTGTCCGGAATACTGAAGCG
>JBMOHT010000047.1:0-23719 GCA_049317705.1 Bacteroidota bacterium
CATAATCACGGCTTGCATTTAGAATACTCTTGCTCTATTTTAACCCACCATGAAGAATTCAATGAACACTCTTGCCGCAGGAGTGGTGCTGGTGGTAGTGCTTCTGTTATACTATCTCATCAACACCAATTACGGGATGAAGGACCATTTGCTGCCGCAGAATACCGCAGCCAAGGTCTATTTTGCCGACCATATCTCGCCCGCGCACGAAGCGGTGATCAAGCGTTTCAATCAGCTTCACCAGGGACAGATCGAAGTTGTGCCGGTGAATCTGCCGTTCAGTAAATTTACAACGAATGAACGGAAAGAACTTTTGGCCCGCTCCCTCCGAAGTAAAAGCGATAGACTGGATGTCTTTTCCGTGGACTATATCTGGACCGAACGGTTCGCCAAATGGAGTGAACCGCTCGACAAATATTTTTCGGAGAAGGATAAAGCGAACATTCTTTCCCCCACGCTGCAGTCCTGTCTGAGCGAGAACAAACTGGTCGCCATGCCGCTCTATATTGATGTTGGAATGATGTACTACCGCAAGGACATCCTTGCGAAACTTCCCGATGCAAAACAGATCGAAGAGCGTCTTCAGCAATCCATCACCTGGGAAGAATTGATCGCACTGCAGCGCCGGCTGGGAATGGAACATCAGCCGTTCTATATCTTTCAGGGGAATGATTACGAAGGATTGAACTGTAATTATTTCGAGATCCTTCGTTCACTTGACGAGGATTATTTCCACGGCAACAAGATCGATCTCAACAAACCTTCTGCCAGGGTCGCACTGCAGATGCTCGTCGACTTGATCTACAAGTATCATGTCACGCCGCCGATCGTCACTCAGTTCGATGAGAATAAAAGCTACGAGTATTGGCTGAACAATAAATCGATGTTCGTCCGCGGCTGGTCCAACTTCATTGAGAATTACAAGACCATCTATAAGGATACCGGTACATTTGCGTATATCGGCCGGGCCGCTCTTCCGCATTTTGCCGGGCATAAAGCGACCTCCGTGTATGGCGGCTGGAATCTGATGGTGTCAAAATTCTCCACGAAGAAAGAGGCGGCGGTCGAATTCGTCCGGTTCCTGCAGACCGAAGAAGCAAAGAAGATCATGTTCGAACAAGGGGACTACATTCCCGTCAACCGGGACGTGTATGCCGATACAGCGTATGTCAGGAAATATCCAAAGCTGATCTTCTATCGTTCGTTGATCGAGCGGGGATTCCACCGTCCGTTCCTTGCGGATTATACGAAGCTCGCGGACATTGTGTCGCACTATGTGAACCTTGCGTTGAAGAAAGAGATGACCGTCGAAGAGGCGCTCTCCAAAGCGACATCCATGATCAATGCCAACGAAGTGTTGATCAAATAAGGAGGAAGGAACGTTCGTGTCTAATCCGATGAGGAATATTTGGGATGGGGTGCGTCAATACCGGTTCGAGATCCGGCATTTGACCGTGCTGTTCATGGTGCTGATCGTCTTTCAGACGATGATCTCCTTCGTCCACAAATTCTCACTGCAGAAGATCCTTTTGCGGACGCAGGAATGGTATCAGCAGGATTCCGCCGAACGACTGGCGAACCTCACGACTACTTCGCTTGAACTGCTGCTCGAAGCAAAATCGAAGAACCAGTCGCTTACCCGGTCCGATGTGAACAAGATCATCGGAAATCTCAATATCATCCTCAGTCAGCAGTATCTCAATCAGAATGTGCAGGAGATCTGTCTGCTGGTGAAGGTCGACTCTTCGCTGGTCGCCATCGACGACGGTCAATCGCTGTATCAATATATCTTCGGCGGACTCAAACGCATCCCGCCTCCGCAGTCGGACCATTCGGAAGCATTGGCAATGTATTCCTCTATCCGGAATGAGTTCCGTTCACGCGAACGTATCCAAACGATCGTTGCCGATAAGCAGATCTTTCACATTTTCGTCCCGTTCGTTCCGCGCGGCGAGTTCGTCGGTGCGATCTATATGAAGAACAAACCAGATTTTTCGGTCATCACGAATGAGATGATCTCCACGTACGATGAAACGGCCATCACCTACACGGCGCTGATCTTTTTCGGACTGCTGGCGATGTTCTTCATCTCCACCTATACGCTCCGCGAGCGGAACCGCGCACAGGAACTGCTGTTCGAAGAACAGAAACGGCATCTGGCGGAGCAGATCAACATCCAGAACGAGCTCTTGTTCACGAAGCGCATCTATCATACACACCACAAAGCGGAAAAAGTGATGGGATTCATCAAAGAGGACATGCGTGTGCTTACGGTGGAGAATATCGACCTCATCAAATCGCGGACGAACAAATATGCCAATTTCATCGCGCGGGTGATCTATGATATGAAGTGGTACGATCCGCCTGTGCAGACCATCCGAAGCCAGATCTTCCGGACCGATGTGAATCGTGTGCTGACATTCATGGTGGAGCATGTCTTCCAGCGGATCTCCGCCGCCAGTGAAATGGTGCAGTATTCACTGCAGTTGGACGAGAAGATGCCGATCGTGAATATCAACGAATTTGTGATCTGGGAAGTGTTCGAACCGATCATTCAGAACTGTATCGATCACGCCGGAAATAACGCCGTTACGATAACGATCCGCACGGAATTCAATCCGGAGACTGAGGAATGCTATGTCCGCATTATGGACAACGGCAGCGGGATCGAACCGTGGCTGCTCGAGCAGAATGAGGACGGCCTGAAACGCATCTTCCTTGAACACACATCGACCAAACGGGTCGGAAATGAGAAGCATTCCGGATACGGCTGCTACATCGCATACGAGATCACCCGGCAGCGCTTGGGCTGGGACTTGGATGTGGAGAATCTGTCCGGCGGCGGATGTATGTTCACGTTCAGTATACCAACCATGGTGATATAATTATGTTCCCAGAGAAAATGATCAATGTGCTGCTGATCGAAGACGAAGAATTCGATGTCCGGCGTGTCCGCAATACTATTCGTCCGTTCGCGAAGACCATCAACATCCGTAAAGTGATCTCCAACGGCAGATTGGCGCTAGACGCTTTGTCGGCGGAGAAGGAGATCTACGATGTGATCATCATGGATTTTCAGATCGCGGGGGGATTGATGGGGGAACAGCTGATACGGGAGATCAAGAAGATCGATCCAACATTCCAGATCATCGTCATCACGAAGATGACGGTGAATCTTGCGGACTATGACTTTGCGAACAGTCTCATGCTTGCCGGAGCATTCTGGTACTGCACTAAATACCCGGGTGATATCGAAGAGTACATCTACCAGCCGACCGATTTCCTCCTCTCCATCATCAATGCGTATCAGAAACGTGTGCTCGAACGTGAGCGGTCCAAAGCGAACTCAAAGATCCTTCATTCGGTCGAAGTGACCCTCACCCAGAAACCGATCATCGGGAATTCCCCGTCCATCATTCAATTGCGTCATCAGATCGAAAAGTGCGCCGAGAGTGATGCCAGCGTTCTCATCACCGGATCATCCGGCACGGGAAAGGAACTTGTTGCGGTGAACATCCACAACCGGAGCAAGCGCCGGCTGGAGAATTTTGTTCCGATCAACTGCGGCAGTATTCCCAACGAGCTGATCGAAAGCGAACTGTTCGGATATGAGAAAGGTTCGTTCACCGGTGCGACAAGTTCGAAATTGGGATTGTTCGAACTGGCGAACCACGGGACCATCTTTCTGGATGAGATCGGTGAGCTTTCGCTGAACGCACAAGTGAAACTGTTGCGTGTGATACAGGAAGGTGAATTGGAAAAGATCGGACGACGCGAACCGATCCAGGTGGATGTGCGCCTTATTGCGGCGACGAATAAGAATCTGGAGAAGGAAGTGGAAGAGCGAAGGTTCCGTGAAGACCTCTATTACCGTCTGAATGTGATACCGGTGCAGGTGCCGTCGCTCCGTGAGCGTTCGGAAGATGTCCCGCTGTTATCGGAATATTTCCTTCACCAGTTCAGCGCGGATATGGGGAGGCCGACCCCGGTCATCGAACCCGATGCTCTCTCGGTGCTTCAGTTCGCACCGTGGAAAGGAAATGTGAGGGAGCTGAAGAATGTGATGCAGCGGCTTCTCTTCTTGGATGAAAAGATCATAACAAAAGAACTCATGCAGAAAGCGGTCGGACTTCATACCGGTGGAGCTGCCTCCGGCGGACTCCTGAATGTCTCCGAATTAAAGGAAGTCCTCACGCTGCGTGATCTTGAAAAGGCCGTCCGCCAGCGGTATATAGAATTTATCCGTTCCAGTTCATCCTCTGATGCAGAGGCCGCAAAAAAACTCGGGCTGGCTCCGCCGAATTTTCACCGGATGTGCAAAGAGTTGGGGATCAAGTAACGCATTCACTATCCGGATCCAATTATACTCTCTATAGTATAGAGTCCGATCAATGCTGCTTCGGCCGATATTTCGCACATTTTCCATTAACAATGGAAAAGTGTATAGAAAAACAGTTCGAAAATCCCTTTAAATGCTCATTATTTAATGAAATCGGCTCCATTATCTACGCAGAATCAGTTATCATTTTAGTAACAGCTCCTTATCAATTTAATAAGTTTTAGCGCCAATCCTGTCGCGAATCATCGGTTTTTGAGTCATTTTGCGTGGCATAGTATGTGCAGTGAGTTAATCACCATACATATGCAAATTTCTACACACGAAAGCATTTTATATATTTTTATCGGAATCGTCGCGACGATCGGGATATTCCTTTCCCGTATGTCCGGCGAAGGCCGTGCGAGTTTTTTCAGCGGCGGAAAGCCCTCATTCTGGTTCATTTCTGCATTATCGTTGTTCGCCGGTTCCATTCTTCAGTTTTTGATCCTTCTGCTCCCGGTATTATCACTTTCCCAATCAACTGTTCTGGTAGTTCTGGCCCTTATCGTAACAATGATCGTTCCTGTGATCTTTATGAAGGATCGTCAGCGCGTGATGGACGGTTTTATTGATCTGCTTTCCGGAAGGATGAAATCGTTGATGTTCGTGGTGAACTTGATCTTCTTTCTGGTCATTCAGCCTCTTACGCTGCTGTATCTCGGAGAGAAGATCATAGCGCAGCTCATGGGGGGCGCATACCATGTGATCCTAGTGTTCATGATCAGTGCAGCTGGACTCCTGACATTGATCGGCGGGAAGAAAGTGGTCACATATTCCAATGCGATCTTCGGCATTACGGTCATACTCGCGGCTGCGATCGTGATGCTGGTAGGCGGTTCAGTATCCGCTCCCGTGATGATGATCGGGAATATCATTGCGGACGGCGCAGAATATTTTCACGGTCACAATGTGATCGAAACACATTGGGGGATCGGCTTCATCGGATTTTCTGTCATCATGTTGTGGATGTGGTGGATAGATAACGGCGTGATCCACGGTCAGAGAGAGCAGAGTGAGCAGCGGAATTCCAGTGCGGCAATGTTCACTTCATTCTCTCTGATCGTGGTCGCGCTCGTTGTTATGGTGATGCAGACCAGGAGTGATGCGGCGGCAGAATATGCTTTGGGCATGTTCCAGTTCGGCGCGATGAATCAGGCATCGGTGATCGTGTTCGTTCTCGGATTTGTCTCGGTGATGATGGCGGCGCTATCGCAATCGTTCCTGACCGTTGCATCGCTCGTTACGTGGAGAACGTTCCATGCGCAGTCGCACGGCACCGTTGATGATAAGCATGTACTTGTTGCGCGGTTAGTGATCGCCGCCAGCGCGCTGCTCATGATACTCTTTATCTCGTTCGTGCAGTTCTTCGGAGCGATGATGCTGGTGGTGTATGTGCAGTATCTTTCATGTTTTGCCGCATCCATCGTCGGAGCATTCACGGTGTTCGTATTCCGGAAAAAATATCATACGTTCGGTGCGGCGGCGGGGATCATCGGAGGGACCGGCGCCGGTATGATCTTAGTAATTTTGAGCTATGGGAACAATGATGCATTTGCGCCGTTCATCGGTACTCCGTACGGTGCGACAACGGGTATATTTTTATTTTCGATCGTTTGTTCTCTTGCCGGTTCATTGTTGGCGGAGCGGAGAACGGCAAAGCGTTCTATTGTCATATAGATATTGTTAGCAGTTGCAATCTGTAATCCACTAATCCACAAATCACATCATAACAAGATAGGAAGAACATATATGAAGAAGATTTTTCTACTTCTCGTAACTTCCATGGTCGTTGGTCTGCCGCTTTCTGCACAGTGGCTGGTCAATGGATTCGAGTCAACGGCAAAAGACTCGATGTTCACCATAACAAAAAACTCCAACGCAGGGAAAAAATTCTATTTCCTGCAGTACGATACCGTTGGTGCCAAGCAGGGCTCCAAAGCGTACAAAACCAGCTGGAAGCTGAATGCTTCCGAAGGGTACGGCGGTAACGACGGCTTCGAATTCAAGATGCCGCGTGCAAAAGATTCATCGTACTATGCAAAGAACCACAAAGGTATGTATCGTGACAGCACGTACATGAACTTCGGTGCTGCGAAATATGTCAGCATCTGGTTCAACAATCTGAAGAAATCATCTGCAGCAGCGGGTGCAGTTCAGATGCGCTTGAAACTGCACGATGCAGGCGGAGATTCGAAATATTGGGGCGGCGGTACGGAGCAGGTTGAAGACTGGTATTTCCAGACAGACAAAGTGTATGATTCAGATCCGGGTTGGAAACAGCTTATCGTTCCGTTGAAGGACGAGGGTGCAGGCGCACCGGATGATCTGGGATTCCATCTTCCCGGATGGAGCGGTACGCAGAACGACGGCGTGCTGAACCTGAACAAGATCATCGGCTTCACGGTCGAATGGACAGCAAATCCGCTGCCGGGTGATTCCACCGCAAACGGTGAGATCATGTGGGATAACATGCAGCTGCTGGATTATGCTTATCAGCCGATCTACAAATTCAACAACTTTACCCAGGATACCGCTAATTTCAATGGTATCGGCTTCTGGGGCGACAAGGGCGGCATCAAGTATTCCGAAGAAAAAGTGGATACGCTGATTGCACCTTCCGCACTTGCTGTAGCATACAAAGTGAACTGTTCGAACGATTGGGGAGGATTTGCAAATTTCCTCTATAATTATCCCGCAGGTCAGATCATGCCGGATCTTTCGAGCAATCAGGAATTGGTATTCTTCGTGAAAGTGGTCGATCCGATGGTCTCTTCCACCGGTGTGATCGGAAACGTGATGTCCATGCGCTTCGTGCTTCGCGAAGGTGATGTAGCTGGTACATCGGCAGGCGGCGACGAATGGTTCGCACGAGCAGATGTTCGGCTTGATTCCGTCGGCAAGACACTTGGATGGCAGATGGTCAGCATTCCGCTGGTCGGACTCCCCGGCAGCTGGGGCGAATTTGCCGCAGCACCGTTCAAAGGATTCTATGCAGTGAACGGCTCGGACAATGTGATGAACCTTGACAAGATCAAACAGTTCAAGATCGAATTCTCGGCAAGCCGCGATGCTGGTCAACCTTTCTCTGCTGATTTGGTCTATTCAGGGAAAGTGATGTTCAGTTCAATGCTTCGTTCAGGTTTCCGCAACACGGATAAAGTTCCGCCGGCACCTGTCACAGGAATTCTTGCAACAAAAGGTTCATACACGAACTTGGTCACCTGGTCCGATGTTCCTTCCGAACCGGGCTCCACATATGATGTGTATGCAAGCTTGAAGACCTTTGCTTCAACATCCGCAGTTGGTGTTGAACACGTACCGTACTTCGGTCTGCCGGTCGGCACACAGTTCAATACACATGTGCTTCGTGCAGCAACCAAAGATAAGGATGTCACCTATTATTATGGTGTGACAGCAACAGATGCGAACGGTAACACGAACGCACCGGTCGTGATCGGACCGATCGTCAATAAGGCACAGGGCGTCCCGGTCATTTCATGGGGCAAACCGTCTACATTGGCGGTGGACGGAGCACTGGGCGATTGGGCAAGCGTTGCGCCGATCGTTCTGAACTCGTTCCGTAACCCGGCAGTGGGCCATATGGCACCGAACGGTCAGTTGAAAGACAGTCTTGATCTTTCCGTGAAAGCGTATATTGCAATGGATGCTAACAATCTGTATGTGGCATTCGATGTTGTTGACGATACAGTTTCTATCGACACCACTGCAACGTCATATCAGCAGGACAGCCCGGATCTCTTCCTTGGATTCTATGATTCAAAAGGAGACCGTCACAAAGGATATTCAGGCGGAGCACGTCCTGATTACCATTTCCGCTTCTCGCAGAACTTTATTATGATCGACAATAAAGGCGGAGCAGTTGTGGAATATGCAAAAGGCAGCTCGAAATATGTCTGGAAAAAGAAGACACTTTCCTCCGGCTACACGATCGAAGCGGCAATTCCGTTCTCGCAGATCGCGGCACTCGCCGGCGGAGACAGCACATTTGTTGCAGCGAAGACAATGCAGATCCCGATCGACTTCTCCATCAATGACCGCGATGGTAAGAACGATCGTGATTGCATCTTCGGATATTCACCGTTCAACGATGACAATTCATGGGCAGACCAGTATCGCTGGACCTACACATGGATCGGCGATGATGCGCTGGGTGTAAGCACGGGCGCGGCAGTTCCGGAATCCTATTCCTTGGATCAGAACTTCCCGAATCCGTTCAACCCGACCACATCCATCAACTATCGGTTGGCAAAATCAGGACTTGTCTCATTGAAGGTCTATGATGTTCTCGGCCGTGAAGTTGCAACACTGGTGAATGGAGTTCAGGATGCAGGCGTACATAACGTTCAGCTCAACGGAACAAAGTTGGCAAGCGGTATGTATCTCTACAAGATCGAATCCGGTTCATTCTCCGCTGTAAAAAAGATGATGCTCTTAAAGTAATTCCTTCAACACGGGGGGGCTTTCGAGCCCCCCTGTAGTTATTCATCAAATGAAGAACTTCGTATGAACATTTCATTGTCAACCTCAGTTAAACTCCTGAAAAATTTTATCGTCCTTTGTGCCGCGTTGATGGTGGCCGCGCTTCCGGCGGATGCCGGTCAGACGGGAAAGATCTCGGGAAGAGTTACAGATGCAAAAACCAATGAAGCTCTCGTCGGCGCCACGCTGATGATCCAGGGAACAAAGCTGGGGGCGGCGACCGATTTTCAAGGTGATTATTATATCTCGAATCTTGCACCGGGAACGTACAATCTTACGGTCAGCATTCTGGGATATCAGAACATCGTCGTCAAGAATATCATCGTGAAGATCGATCTGACGACGGATGTGAATGTAAAGCTCAACTCCACGGAAGTGATCGGGCAGGAAGTGGTGATCCAGGCGGAACGGCCTCTCGTGCAGAAAGACCTGACCTCATCCTCGGTAACGGTCTCATCGGAAGAGATCAAAGTGATGCCGGTGGAAAATATCAACCAAATCATCAATCTTCAGGCTGGTGTTGTTGGTGGGCATTTTCGCGGCGGACGGACCGGTGAAGTAGCGTATCTGATCGACGGTATGCCGATCAACAATCCTTCGAACGGAAGCACAGGATTCACTCCCGAAAACTCCTCCATCCGCGAGATGGAAGTGATCAGCGGAACATTCAATGCTGAATACGGACAGGCGATGTCCGGTGTGGTGAACATTGTTACACAGGACGGCAGCAGCAAATTTGCCGGATCCCTCTCCACTTATTTCGGCGACTATTATACATCGCACACGGATACATATTTGAATCTCGATAAATTCAACGTGAGCAGATCGAAGAATTTCCAGGCAAGTCTGAGCGGGCCGACCGGGATCGATGACAACCTGACCTTCTTTGTGACCGGCCGGTATGTGAACGATCAGGGATTCCTCTTCGGAAAACGAGTCTTCAACATCAGTGACCAGATCCTTCCGGTGCTCGATCCGTTCGGATATCAGATCGTGGTCCCCGCGGGAACAGTGCTGCCTGATCCGAATCTGGTCACCGACAACGATCAAAACCTCTATCGCATGACGAAGACCGGTGACAACGCCTATGTGCCGATGAATCCGTCGCGGAAATATTCGTTCAACGGCAAATTGACCTATTCACTCGGAGCGTTGAAATTCACCTATGGGTATTTCTTTGAGGACAACTATAACAAGTATTATGATCATGCCTACCGCCTGACTCCGGACGGCATCATGAGCCATTACGGCCGGAACACGATCAACACCTTCCAGATCAGTCACGTGCTTGATGTCAGCACGTTCCAGACCCTTAAATTCTCCGTGAACGACTACCGTCAAAAAGGATACGTGTTCGAAGATCCGAACGATAAACGGTATGTCAATCCTTCGCAAGGCGGAACATACTCACCGTATACTTTCAACAGCGGAGGGATGAACTCGGGCCGGTATGAATCCAATAATCAGAGTGTGATCGGACAATGGTCGATCTCATCGCAGCTGTCGAAGAACCACAAGATCGGTGCCGGTGTTGAAGGACGACTGCATCATATCTTCAATCATGGTATGAATATCACGACCTATGAACGGGACAGTCTTGGGATCACGTTCGTGACGCTCACGTACCCGTTGGTCGGTTCGATCGGAAATCAGATGTACGACAAACGGCCGCAGGAAGCCTCCGCATATATTCAGGATAAGATGGAATACGGTGACATGATCATCAACCTCGGTGTCCGCGGGGATTATTTCGATCCGAAATCAAAGTATCTCATCGATCCCACCAGTCCGCCAAAGGAAGTGACCACGCAGGCGAGCCGCGACGCACATCCGCTGCAATGGGCCTCGTCAAAATTCCAGATCAGTCCGCGTTTAGGTGTATCGTTCCCGATCACCGAACAGGGGATCATCCATTTCTCGTACGGACATTTCTTCCAGATACCGACATTTGAGAATCTCTACAGCAATTCCGATTATCTGGTACAGTCCGGAGCATCGGGATCGTTGTCGGCACAGATGGGAAATCCGAACCTCGATGCACAGCGCACCACTACATATGAACTCGGTCTGCAGCAGGCGCTCTTCGAGAATATCGGCGTCGACTTCACCATCTATTACAGGGATATCCGGAATCTTCTCGGAATGGAGATCCTCAATACGACCGAAGGTGTGAAATATGCGCGCTTCATCAATCGCGATTACGGCAGCGTTCGCGGTATGATCCTTTCGCTGGATAGACGCTTTGCGGATTATTTCAGCCTGAGAGCGGATTACACCTATCAGATCGCGGAAGGAGATGCATCCGATCCGCAATCCGTATTCTATAATAATCAGACAAATCCTCCGACCGAAACAAGCAAACAGCTCGCACCGCTGAGCTGGGACCAGCGCTCAACACTGAATTTGAATCTTACCGTCGGTGAAATGGGTAATTGGACGACCGGTTTGATCTTCCAATACGGTAACGGATTCCCGTATACGGAATCGAACCGCGCTTCGCTCATCCGCATCGAGAACGGCGGATTGAAACCTTCCACATTCAATCTTGACCTTCGCGCCGAAAAGAATTTCGAGTATGAAGGGATGAACTTCTCCGTATTCATGCTCGTCTACAATGTTCTTGATATCAAGAACGAAGTGAATGTCGACTCGTGGAGCGGCCGTGCGAATATCGATCTGTTGACATCTCAGAATGCGAAGAAGATCGTCGGCGTGAATACCGTTGCAGAGTTTCAGAATAATCCCACAAGTTTTTCGAACCCGCGCCAGGTACGGTTTGGCGTGAATATCGGATTTTAGAAAATACGTTCAGGAGCGTACAATGAAGTTCAACTATACATTTGCAGCACTCTTATTCTTCGCCATCATTCCGGCTGTTCCGTTGCAAGCGCAGGTCGATCCAAAGATCCAGGCGTACAGGAACGAACCGAAAGGTGAATATCAATACCGGCGTCAGGGAACGATGGACGGGAATCTGATCAGGACCCTCTATTTCACCAATGGTGAGGTCGGTCAGTGGCCGTATTCTCCATCGCTTGAATGGCCGAAAGGTTCCGGACATCAATACCTCGACGGTGTGTCGGTGCTTGTGGCAGCGGAGATCGATACCTCGGTGACGCATTATAATCAACCGATCCATCCGCTGGAAACTTCCTACCGTGAAGAGATGGCGAAGGATCCGGTGACCGGTATGATCTGGGGATTTGAACCGGTGCCCGGATATATGAATGACAAGAATCCGCTGAAGACACCTGCCATCAACCGTGATTCGGTCTCATTCCCGATAGTATGGCCTACAGCTCTCGGCAAAGGACCGGAATGGAACGGATACTGGTACGGTTATTTCGGCCGCGGTGTGAACAATGCGGATTTTGAGACATTCTTTGTGATGGATGATTCGAAGGATGGGAAGTATAAACGTCCTCCGTACAAATTCTATCCGATCGCGGCGGATTCGGACCGCGGCGGACTTGGTCTTCGTGTTGAAGTTCGCGGATTCCAATGGTCGCACGTGCTTGCCGAGGATGTGATCTTCTGGCATTATGATATTGTGAATCTCTCCGACTATAAGTATAAAAAGGCGTGCTTTGGATTCTTCTCTGATCCCGGCGTCGGCGGACCTGCAAGCGGTGCCGATGATGCAAGCTACAGTTCGGTGCTCGATCTTTGCTATGCATGGGACCATCGCGGAGTCGGTGAACCCCAGTTCGGTGTCTGGAAAACAGGGTACTATGCATATGCGTATCTGGAAAGTCCGGGAAATTCCGAGAACGGTATCGATGATGATGAAGACGGATTGGTCGACGAAAAGCGTGATGACAATATTGACAACAACCATAACTGGGTGAAGTTCGAGGATTCCAATAAGAACGGAGTGTGGGATCTTGGTGAACCGCTGAATGATGATCTTGGTGCCGACGGTGTCGGACCGTTCGATCCTCAGTATGCAGGACGCGACCTCGGCGAAGGGGATGGATTGGCGACGCACGGTGAACCGAATTATGAAGAGACAGACAAAGATGAATCCGATCAGATCGGTCTTTCTGCGGTCTCATTAACGCCGTTGGCGGACAAAGGACCGAACGGCATCTGGCCGAAGAACAACGAACCGGTCTGGAGAAAAATGACCGGCGGATTTGTGGATACCGGGATCACGAACTCCAACATCAGTATCGTCTTCTCGTCCGGACCGTTCCCGCTGAACAAGGCGGCACGTGAACGGTTCTCAATGGCATTGATCCTCGGTGCGGACCTCGATCAGGTGATCTTCAATAAGACGACCGTTCAGGCCATCTATAATGCATATTATAATTTCTCCGCTCCTCCGCTCACACCGCATCTTACCGCGGTTCCCGGAGACAGACAAGTGTTCCTCTATTGGGACAACCTTTCCGAGAATTCCTTCGACCGGTTCCTGCGCAGAAAAGATTTTGAGGGATACATGGTGCTGAGAAGCCAGGAGGCAGAATTCAACGACGTCAAGACGATCACGGACTCAAAAGGAGCATTCAAATATTGGAAACCGATCGCGCAATTCGACGTGATCGATACGATCCAGGGACCGGATCCCGTCGGGATCAACGGCGCACATTTCTGGCGCGGTGACAACTCCGGCCTGCAGCATTCATACATCGATAAGGATGTGAAGAACGGTGTAAAATATTATTATGCGATCGTTGCATACGACCAGGGAGATCCTACCTACGGTAAAACCGGTCTGCAGCCGACCGAAACACCGAAGATCATCACCGAAGATGTCAACGGAACACTCAAATTCACAGATATCAACTGCGCCGTAGTGACACCCAATGCAGCTGCAGCAGGATATGTTCCTCCGCAGATCGAAGGTTCACTCACCAGATTGTCTCAGGGAATCGGGACCGGATCGATCGCCATTCAGGTGGTCAACCCAAATTCGATCACAACGGGAGCAGAGTACAAGATCCAGTTCGACTCCAGCGGAAAATTCCCGGAATACGGCACAAAATCGGTGAACGTCTACAAGAAGAACGGCGCAGACTATGATACACTTCTGCGTTCTGTGAAAATTGCGGATGTCAGCGGAGATAAATCGAGCACACCGTTCGACGGCATGACGGTTTCGGTCACGAACGTTGCGAAGATCGCTCTAGATACCATGGGATGGGTCGTCGGAAAACCGAGCGTGTTCATGTTCGTTTCACCGGACAGTTCAGCCCCTTCATTGAACAAATTATGGCCGAGTGATTACGAGATAAAATACTTCGCCGGAAATGCCGACACTTCGAACGGTGATCTTGATCCGGTCGTGTATCCGCCTATCCCGGTGAATTTCACCATCACCAATACTACATTCGGATACCGGAATAAATTCATCATTCAGGACAATGATGCAGACGGAAAATTCAGTTCCGGCGATATCATCAAGATCCTTGAATTCACCAATAACAACGCCAGTCTCTGGCTGCCGTGGAAGATCTCGTACTTCTATATCGGCACTCCGGTGCTGCCGCAGGCCGGCGATAAATATATCTTCAAGACCAAGAAACCGTTCTTTACCGGTGATTATTTCAAGATCACAACACGGTCATCCCGCACAGATGTTGCGTTGGCAAAGGATCAAATGGATAAGATCGATGTCGTGCCGAATCCGTACGTCGGTTACGCTTCATGGGAACCGAAGACCATTTATGCGACCGGCCGCGGTGACCGCAAGATCGATTTCGTGAACCTGCCGCAGAAATGCACCATCAGGATCTATACGGTCGCCGGTGCTCTGGTGAAGACACTCACAAAAGAATCAGGTTCAATGAACGGTGCGATCTCGTGGAACCTCGTTTCGGAGGACGGGACGGATGTTGCGTACGGACTCTATATCTATCATGTTGATGCGCCGGGTGTGGGTTCACACATCGGAAAATTTGCCCTTATCAAATAACTTTAAACGATGGTCATTATGAAATCGAAGATCACACTCATCATCAGCATCCTGTTCTTATTTACCGTCACTGCGGACGCACAGCAGTTCGTTTCGAACGTGTCGAAGCGCGGAACGACAGCAGCGCCGTTCCTTTCCATTGCACAAGGTGCACGCGCAATGGCGATGGGAACAGCGTTTGTTGCTGTCGCGGACGATCAGTCAGCGATGTATTGGAATCCGGCCGGCATCGCCGAACTCAGCGGCAACAGGATCGTATTCGACTATACACAGTGGATAGCGGATATCAAATATAATTTCGTGGGAGCCACGGTGAACCTTGGCTCGATGGGAACCATCGGATTGAACCTCACATCTTCCAGTATCCCCGAGATGCGGGTGACCACCGTGGACCTGCCCGAAGGGACCGGCGAGATGTTCGGCGTTTCCGATGCCGCGGTCGGCGTGACCTATGCGCTCAAACTGACGGACAAATTCTCCATCGGATTCAATCCCAAGTTCATCTACCAGCGGATCTGGAAGATGAGCGCTACCGCCATCGCGATCGATATGGGCGTGAAATATGTGACGCCGTTCGACGGCATCACGCTCGGTATGTCCATCTCGAATTTCGGTTCGAAGATGCGGCTTTCCGGCAACAATACGCTGGTGCTCTACGATCCGGATCCGTTCACGACAGGAAACAATGCACACATTCCCGGAGATGCGCGGACCGATTCATGGACGCTTCCGCTCAACTTCAAGGTCGGTATCGCTTATACAGCACTCTCCACCGAAGCGAACCGGCTGATCCTGGCCGTGGATGCTTCCCATCCGAGCGATGATTACGAAAGCGTCGATGTCGGTGCGGAATACGTCTTCGATGATTTCATTGCGCTGCGCGGCGGATACAATTCTCTCTTCCTCGCCAATGCGGAAGAGGGCTTCACCTTGGGCTTCGGTATCCAGCAGAATCTGATCGGAAGCACACAGATCTCGATCGATTATGCTTATCAGGATTATCAACGGTTGAAAAATGCTCAAAAATTTTCGGTAGGGATCATCTTCTAATAATAATTGTATGCTGCAACGATGGCTGTTCATTCTTTTCCTTTGTATCGGTATCCGAACATCCGTCTATTCGACTGTGATGGTGAATCAGGCAGGATATCTGCCCAATGCACAAAAGCGGTTCACCACAACGGCCGTAGCCGATAGTTTCCGGATCATCGATCGAAATACTCTCGGGATCGTCTTTTCCGGAAAGATCGTTCTCTCCAGGTCGAATGATCCCGCAACAGGTCTTACGGTCTATGCGGGTGATTTCTCTTCTCTGCAGGCAACCGGCACGTACTACGTTTCGATCAACCCTTCTGAATTCTCCTACGACTTCACCATTGCAGACACAGTCTTTCGTCCCGTCTATTATTCCGCGCTAAAAGGATTCTATTTTCAGCGGTGCGGTCAGTCCCTGATACCGCTGTTCGCCGGTATCTACTCGCGCGCCGGTTGTCATGGAAATGACGGCACATTCCATTCCACGTCGGATTCCTCGGGATACGGATATATGAGCGGCGGCTGGCACGATGCCGGTGATTACGGAAAATATATTGTTAATGCCGGAGTAACGGTCGGCACACTGCTGATGGCGTATGAATTATATCCCGGACGGTTCTCGACGGATAATCTTGGATTGCTTGAAAGCGGGAATTCTGTCCCGGATCTTCTCGATGAGGTCCGTTATGAACTGAACTGGATGCTGAAGATGCAGCACTGGAGCGGAGGGGTCTATTTCAAAGTGACGCGGGAACAGTTCGAAGGATTCTCCATGCCTTCGACCGATAACGGAAAACGGTATATCTATCAGATATCGACGACCGCGACCGGAGATTTTGCCGCGGTGTTTGCCCGTGCGGCACGTGTTTACAAAGTGTTCGATAAAAAATTCTCCGACTCATGCCTTACCGTTGCCCGCAAAGCGTGGGGATACCTTCAAACTCATCCGTCGATCGTTCCCGCGGGAGGATTCAAGAATCCTTCCGGTACAGCGACCGGTGAATACGGCGATGGGAGTGATTCCGACGAACGGTTATGGGCCGCGGCTGAGCTCTTCTCTGCAACCGGTGAGGCGCAATTCAATTCATATTATACAACGAACTATGCATCAGGAGGACTGATCAATCAGCCGATGAGCTGGCCGAATGTTCGGACGATGGCGCATCTCGCATATCTCTATACACAGCAGGCGTCAGCCAGCGCGTTGAACAAGATCGCTCTCCGTCAGTCGTTGCAGGATTATGCGTCATCGGTCATGACAACGATCAATGCGGACGGATTCTCTTCTTCGCTGACGACATCGGAATATTATTGGGGAAGCAATTCGGGCGTTCTGAACAAAGCGATCCTGCTGATACTCGCATCGCGCGAGAGCGGTGATGCAGCAGCGAAGACCGCCGCGCTGAAACAGCTCAATTACATCCTCGGAGTGAATGCACATTCGATCTCATTTGTCACCGGTATCGGTCAGCATCATGTGATGCATCCGCATCATCGTCCCTCATCATCGGATGGTATCGTCGAGCCGGTCCCCGGACTGCTTGCCGGCGGTCCGGAACAGGGAAGAAGCGATGCAGTGCTCCAGGCAAAATTCTCGTCGTCCACTCCTCCGGCGCTGATCTATACGGATGAGGAAGGAAGTTATGCATCGAATGAGATCGCCATCAACTGGAACGCACCGCTGGTGTTCGTCGCCGGTTTCTTTGCGGGAGAGGGATCGAGTTCCGGCGTCGGTCAACGGACGGAAGAACCTCGTGAATACCGTCTGATGCAGAATTATCCGAATCCGTTCAACCCGAACACGACCATCAGTTATACGCTTCCGACAGATGGTCATGTGTCGCTGGATGTTTATTCCATCCACGGGGCCAGAATTTCCACATTAGTGAATGAACAGCAGGGCTCCGGACTGCACTCCATCGATTTTAATGCACACAACCTCTCCAGCGGCCTGTATATCTACAGTCTTCAGGTCGGTGAATACCGTAACGCACAAAAAATGGTCCTCATTAAATAATCAATCGGAACAGCTTAGACGATGAATGCACACCGAATTTCTCGCATAAGTGTTCTGCTGCTTGCGCTGTGTCTGTCGGCGTTCGCGCAGTATCCCACACTGGATTCTACACTCTTCATTGAACAGATCTCCGGGGTCGCTGTTCCGTATCAGAACGGCATTCCCGTCCCCTCGTTCGAGAGACAAACACGCCCCGCAATTCCGCTGAGCGGCCTGTGGAAAAAACTCCGTTTCACCGCGAACCATACCATTACCATGTATAACCGCGCGAACAGCGGATTGGCGCTTGTCACCAACGAGGCCGCGAACCGTTTTGCCGTCAATTTTGATGATTCCGCGTGGCCGTATAAGATGATCCCAGGTGTTGAGAATGTTCTGAATGCGAACGAGAAGACGCCGGAGTATTACGAGGATGGTGTTTGGTACCGACGGACTTTCACCGCGCCGGATTCGGTGAAAGGGAAAATTGCCACGCTCAATTTCCTTTCAGTGAATTATATCTGCGACGTGTGGCTGAACGGGACCTATCTGGGATATCATGAAGGTGGATTCACTTCGTTCGCATTTGATGTGTCGTCCGTTCTGCGGACCGATACCGTGAATGTGCTTGCCGTGCGTGTGGACAATCTGCCGTGGGGAAAACGGAATGATATCGTTCCGTTCTTCAAGTGCGATTGGTTCAATTACACCGGTATCATCCATGATGTCTTTATTGATTGTGCCGATCCTGTTTCCGTTGTGCGTGCGGATGTTGTGCCGAAGAATATCAACGGACTCGTTCATGCGAATATCCTCATCGCGAACAGGAACGATGTTCCTGTTGATGCCGTTGTGACCGTCCGCGTCTATAAAGCAAAGACGGATTCCGTCTCGCTCACCAAAGAGATCACTGCCGAACTGATCGACACCGAAGTTTCGATCACCGGCGTTACATCCTCACCTGTTCAGATTCTGAAAGATTCTGTTGCGGAGTTCTCAACGGATTTCACCGTAACAAATCCTCAGCTCTGGTCGCCGAAAAAACCGAATCTCTACATCCTGAAAGTGACCGTGTCGAAGAACGGCAAAGTGCTGGATGAGTTTGCAACGCAGTTCGGTATCCGTACTGTTGCTACGGACGGAGCGAAATTCATGCTCAACAGAAAACAGGCCTTCCTGCTCGGTATCGCCCGGCATGAGGACCATCCGAATTACGGACGCAGTCTTCCGAAGAATGTCATCTTCTCGGACCTGAGTCTGATCAAATCTATGAATGCGAACTATGTCCGCACCGGACATTATCCGAATCATCCGTACACGTATCTTGTGGCGGACCGTCTCGGCCTTATGATCATGGAAGAGATCCCCGTTTGGTGGTTCGATGATATCGCATCATGGGATATTCAGAATAAAACGCGGCACATCCATCATCAGATGTTCCGCGAGATGGTGTTCCGCGATTACAATCGTCCGTCGATCGCAATGTGGAGCACGTCGAATGAATGCAAGGAAGTGACCGGAAGAGCGGTCTTCAACAAAGCGGTCCGTTCGGAACTGAATGCATTGTATCCGGACGGCAGACTCATTACCCAATCCGCAGCGGCGGATCGACCGGGACCGGCCGATGCTTCGCAGAATGAAGTCGATGTTCGCGGATGGACGATGTATTTCGGGATCTTCCACGGCAGCACACACTTTGCGGGCACAAAGAAATTCATCGCTGATGCGGTCATCGCGGACCCGAACAAACCGGTAATCGATACGGAATACGGTTACTGGTCCAGTGAGAACGGTGCATCACAGAATGACCAGGTCGTTGCATTCGATTCGACGTTTGCCGCACTCTCGCTCTACGCACCGATCGATCAGAATGGAACACCGCGTGTGAACGCACCGCTGATGGGAATTACCTGGTGGTGTGCATTCGATTGGTACACACATCAGCAGACACTCGGATATCAAAGCATGGGTCTGCTGCGGATGGACCGTTCCAATCCGAAACCGGTCTTTACAAACCTGACGTCGATGTATAAGAAATACGTCGGTAACAGCGAAGGAATTACACGAGCTGCAGTTCCGGCGCAACATGTTCCCGCCTCTTTCGCACTCAGGCAGAACTATCCCAATCCGTTCAATCCGTCCACGGTGATAGCGTATGACATTCCGGAACGGAGCAACGTCAATCTTACAGTGACCGACCTGCTGGGAAAAATAGTTGATACACCGGTGAATTCAGTGCAGGATCCCGGCAGTCATACAGCTGCATTCTCCGCGAAGCATCTTTCCAGCGGAATCTATTTCTACACTCTGCGTGCGGGTGCATTCGTGCAGACGAAAAAAATGATCGTGATAAAATGAAAACATTTGCGTTACTGTTCCTCTTGTTAACGGTCTCTGCGGCACTTTCCGCAAAGGTCTATAAAGGCGCCGAATACCGCACCAAAGATACCTTCCTGTACGGCAGATTCGAGACGCGGATGAAGTCCTCTCAGCGCGATGGGATGCTGACCTCGTTCTTCACGTACAATGATAATTATCCGACCACGCCGTGGAATGAGATCGATATCGAGATCCTCGGACGGTATACGGATGATGTGCAGTATAACGCCATCACTCCCGGTACGACCAATCATGTAGGACGCCGGCAGATCCCGTTCAATCCGAGTCAGGATTTCCACATCTACGCATTCGAATGGACTCCGGCGTACGTTGCCTGGTTCATCGACGGAGTGGAATCATACCGCCAGACCGCGGCCCACATTCAGACGCTTACGTATGCTCAGAAGATCATGATGAATGTGTGGATCCAAAATTCGGTGAACTGGTCTGGACAATTCAATGAGAATTCACTGCCGTCATTCTCTTACTATGATTTTGTCAGCTATGCATCCTATACTCCCGGCACCGGTTCCGTCGGAACGGGGAATAATTTCACGCCGCAGTGGAAGGATGATTTCAATTCGTTCGATGCTGCTCGGTGGGATAAAGCATCACACACATTCGGGGACAATCTGTGCGATTTTATTCCTGAGAATATCGTGTTCAAGGACGGTGTAATGATCCTCTGTCTCACGAAGGAGGCGAATATCGGATTCACGGACATCGGCGCTCCCGGTGTGGCAAATGCCCGCGCCGAAGCGGACGGGATCATGGTCAATTTCTTCGAAGAGGTGGACAGTCTTTCCGCGGTCACACTCAATAATTATCTTGTGCTCGGCAATACGGTCACGAGTGCCGTCCTGTATTCCAATAAAAAAACGGTCCGGCTGACCGTCGCATCATACGATACGACAACTCTATCAACGCTGATACTGCAGAATATCAAGGACAAGTTCGTTCCGCCGAACACGCTCGGCGGCAGAAGTATCGGCATCACAAAACCGAAACGGCTCACGTTCCCGCTGAAGATCAATTGCGGCGGTCCGGCGGTGAATGACTTTCTGCAGGACCAGATGTGGAATGCGAATCTTGAATACGGCTATCTGGATGGTCAGCAATTTCAGAATACCAATACGACCAGCGGTTCCGGAGATCCGGCAGTGTTCAAATCGGAACTCAACGGAACAGCGGAAT
Organism: Bacteroidota bacterium; assembly: GCA_049317705.1. GTDB lineage: Bacteria > Bacteroidota > Ignavibacteria > UBA10030 > UBA8401 > UBA8401. The sequence continues at coordinate 21,400 of JBMOHT010000047.1, forward strand.
ACCGGGTGCGTGTGCCGAACGGAACGTACGCCGTGTTCCTGATGATGAGCGAGAATTTCTTCACCGCCGCCGGTAAACGGGTGTTCGATGTTTCCGTGCAGGGAACGGTCGTTGAAAAGGACCTGGACCTGTTCGCAAAGATGGGGAAGAGTGTACAATACCAGAAAGTCGTTCCGAATGTTCTTGTGACCGAAGGACTGCTGGATATCCATTTCATGCCCTCGGTCGATAATGCGGTGATCAACGGAATCACCATCATGCAGCTTTCTACTGGAGTGAACGGAACGAACACAACACGGCCCGATACATGGCACGTCGGACAGAATTATCCCAATCCGTTCAACGGCTCCACGGTCATTTCATTTACGCTTCCCGAAGAGCAGAGTATTTCGCTGCAGTTCTTCGACATGCTCGGCAGAGTGGTGAATGAACGGGAACTCGGAATGATGCAGCAGGGGGACCATTCTTTTTCCTGGGCAGCGAAGGATTCGGAAGGGAACGGACTTTCGTCCGGTGCGTATCTGTATGTCGTGCGGGGAAAGAATTTTTCTTCGGCAAAAAAAATGATCTTGGTCCAATAATGATATGATGTTCACCGCGGTCCGATCAGGTTCCGCCCGACCATTCACACAAGTTGATCACTCACATACGTTTATCCATATAAAGGAATATCTATGAAGCTCGTACTTGCACTGCTCATGTGCGCCGCAGCATTATCGTTCTCCCAGTCCAAGACCGGTGATGTTGACAAACAGGTGAAAGCACTCCTGAAAAAAATGACCCTCGATGAAAAGATCGGCCAGATGACGCAGGTGGACTATGCGGCGATCGACAAACACCGCGATGATCTTGTGAAATATTCCATCGGTTCCATTCTCTGGGGCGGCAGTTCCGAAGTTCCGGATATTACGCCAAAAGGATGGGCCGCAGAGTATGATAATCTTCAGCAGTACTCACAATTGACTCGTCTTAAAGTGCCGATGATCTTCGGTATCGATGCGGTGCATGGACATAACAATGTGAACGGTGCCGTGATCTTTCCTCACAACGTCGCACTCGGAGCGACCGGAAATGCTGCTGTGGTGGAAAAAGTCGGGATGATCACCGCTGCTGAGATCAAAGGAACAGGGATCCAGTGGGATTTTGCACCATGCGTTGCTGTGGCCCGGAACGAACGCTGGGGACGGACCTACGAAAGTTTTGGCGAGAACCCGGACCTGGTGAAAAGACTCGGTGCGGCCTATGTGAAAGGGATGCAAGGGGCACAACTTTCCGATAAAGCTTCCGTGCTGGCGTGCGTAAAGCATTACGTTGGAGACGGCGGGACGACCACCGGCAAAGATCAGGGAAATACCGAAGTGGATGAAGCAACTCTCCGCTCGATCCATCTTCCCGGTTATGTTGAAGGGGTGAAAGCCGGAGCACTCTCCATTATGGCATCCTACAATAGCTGGAACGGTGTGAAGAGCCACGACAACAAATATCTCATGACCGATGTGCTGAAGAAAGAACTCGGATTCGGCGGTTTCATCGTATCGGATTGGGCGGCGATCGATCAGATCGAACCTGATTATAAAAAAGCGATCGCACGTTCGGTGAATGCAGGACTCGATATGGCGATGATCCCGAACGGTCCCGGACAATCGAACAATTATATCGACTTCATTACAAAGTTGAAAGAATTGGTGAAGGAAAAGAAAGTACCGATAAGCCGGATCGATGATGCGGTCGCACGCATCCTGAAAGTGAAATTGGAAATGAACCTCGGCAGTCAGCTCACGGCGGACAAGGAATTACTCGCACAGATCGGTTCACCGGAACACCGCGCAGTCGCGCGCGAAGCCGTACGTCAGTCACTTGTACTGTTAAAGAACGATAACAATATCCTTCCCCTCTCAAAGAATGCCAAACGGATCCACGTCGCCGGAAAAGGTGCTGACAGTCTCGGACTGCAGTGCGGCGGTTGGACGATCTCGTGGCAGGGTGACGGTGGCTTTGCTGTGAACGGCGGAACGACCATCCTTCAAGCGATCAAAAATACCGTTTCAAAGGAAACTAAGGTCTCGTATTCGGTCGACGGAAGCGGAGCGGACAGTTCGGATATCGGAGTGATCGTTGTCGGCGAACGGCCGTATGCGGAAATGTTCGGTGACCGTGAGGACCTCGCGCTCTCAGCACAGGATGTTGCCGCGATCAACACGATGAAGGCAAAAGGTATTCCGGTCGTTGTCGTCCTTCTGTCCGGTCGTCCGATGATCATCGATCCGGCACTGAAGAGCAGCACCGCATTCGTCGCTGCATGGCTCCCGGGAACGGAAGG
>JBMOHT010000048.1:0-23488 GCA_049317705.1 Bacteroidota bacterium
TGTGAAGACGATAACAAAATAGAATACGGATCAGACGGATTTGGCGGATCAACGCGGATGGTATATGTAGGACACCTTTTCAAGGTGTCCATTTAGCTAACCACTCGCAAAGACGCTAATTTAAGAAACAAGAATCTGAAAGATCATATAGCATTTTACGAAAAAAATAAAATATCATTTATTACGCCGAAGGCGTCACATATCTATAGATCGAAATATGATTTATAAAAATCGACCCCAACGGGGTCGTACGTTCCGTTAATCCAACATGAATCGGAGATACAATGTGTTTTTCAGCTGAAGCAAGTTTTACCGGCGGTGTGGTACTCTCCGCGATAGGAGTTGCTGCGATAAAGAAAGTGAGCATTCCGAGTCAGACGGCATTTGCGAGTGTTCCGTTGGTATTTGGTATCCAACAGATCGCAGAAGGATTCGTCTGGATGTCGTTCAGGGATCCTGCATTTGTCGGAACGCAGAAAGCGGGAATGTATCTTTTCCTTTTTATCGCGCGAGTCCTTTGGCCGGCGCTGATGCCGTTCTCCGTTCTGATGATGGAAGAGGTACAGAAGAAAAAGAATCTTCAGCGCATCATGCTTGCGATGGGACTCTCCGTCTCGGTCTATTACAGTTACTGTCTTCTCTTTTTGAATGTCGCGCCGAATATCCTGGGACATCATGTGCAGTACATCAGCGATTTTCCTGATTGGCTCGCGGTGCCGGTCTTTGCAGTTTATCTCGTAGCATGCATCGTTCCATTGTTCATTTCAAGCATCAAAAGGACGAGACTTCTGGGGATATTAATGTTCATCGCCTGTCTCATCACCGGAATATTCTATGTGGAATATCTGACATCGGTCTGGTGCTTCTTTGCGGCGATCATTAGTGTGGTGATACTTTGGATCGTTGATGACAAAAAAAATCTAAGTATAGAGTGAAAAATGCAAAACTTAGAATGCGTAATGTAAAACTGTTCTAAGTCATTTTGATAATATCCAGAGCTAAACATAGCTCTTTAATAAATTCTGTTTTAACCATTCTTCATTCTTTATTCGGAATTCTATCATAGAGTTTCTCTCAATACAATAAATGTCCTCCCAGCCCATCATCATCGAAGGTATTGAACTTGAGATCATTCCCAAAAGGATCAGGAATCTCAATCTTCGTATCACGCCCCCGCAGGGGAATGTCGTTGTCACCGTGCCTCATGGATTTCCGTATACAAGAATAGAACAGTTCATCCGCTCGAAGAGTGCGTGGATCCGAAAACATCAAGCAAGGATCCGAAATGCGAAGTATGCCCCGCCGTTACGGTATGAATCGGGAGAGGAGCATTTGTTCCTTGGGGAGAAGTATCGATTAGAGATAGTGACGGGAAAGAAAGGTCTTGTAAAGATTGAGTCCTTAAATACAAAATTACAGGATTTCACAATTGGGGACGCTGAATTACCTGAACTCTTCAATCATGGCTCCATGCAATCGCAAGTTGTTTCGGAAGAAAAGATCTTTAAAATGACTGTTCCGCAGAGGAGCAGCAAAAAGAAACGACAAACCTTGCTGGATGGATGGTATCGGGAGCGGATGAAGGAGACCGTTCCAAAACTCATCGCGAAATATGAAGCGTTGATGCCGGTGAAAGCTTCCGAGTGGGGGATAAAGAAAATGAAGACGAAATGGGGAACCTGCAACATCCGCGCAAAGAGGATTTGGATCAATCTTGAATTGGCAAAGAAACCGCTCGCCGAGATCGAGCATGTAGTGGTTCATGAATTGGTCCATTTGATGGAGAGGAAGCATAACGCACGGTTCCATCGACTCGTTGAGGAATATCTCGCGAAAGGGAATTGTCATAAAGGAAATGACCAATTGGAAATTGATAAGGACTAATTGAAAGATGGGTTTCAGGTTTCAGGATTCAAGGTTTAGGTTTCAGGGTTCAAGAATCACTCATCCATCCTCCATCATTTAGCATCCAGAATCCAGCATCAAGTATCAAGCATCAAGTATCCTGCATCCAGAATCCAGAATCATGTCGCTGAAATCCACAACATAGGCTCCAATTTCTCTAAACCCGCCTTCTTTCTACTTTCAAACACCTGGCTAATATTCTTCAGCAATTTCCTCAAGGTGAGTACCGCGGTACAGTACTACTGAATTTTCACAAATATCGAATGATTTTTACCTTAAAAATAGTGCGAATTATGGCATAAACATTGTCTTATCTGTTCTCAAACCGTGAAATCGGCTCAAATTTGAGACATGAGAAATGATATGTTTTTCCTAGTTACAATTTTTTGACAATGCCATTCTATCGACATTATAGAGTCGGCTGGATCTTTCGCACCATCACGTTTGTCGTCATCGTCTGTTCACAACTGACAACGGCTGCCGGGAGTGCTGGTTCATTCTATTTGAATGAGATGAACATCGCATCTAATTTGATTGATGCGGCTGCCGGGACGCCGGTCTTCAGTGCTGATACGAAATTGATCTCCATCGGAACGATAAAACTTGCTGCGTGGAAAGATACTGTGGTGACGGTCTCGAACACCGGTACCGACACGCTGAAGATCTCCAACATCAAATCGAGTAAAACATATTTCACCGTACGCCCCGCATTATTGACTATCCCTCCAGGCGAAAGCAGAACTGACACAATTCGTTTCACGGCGGATTCGATCGGAACACGAAGCGCTCTCATTATCTTTATCAGTAATTCTTCGCCGACCGCAGATACATTGAAAGTTAACGGTTTCGGTTCAGGGACTCCCAAATTGGTGATGAGCAGAATCAGTATCACGTTCGTTTCGACGAAACTGGGAGCATCCGCGCGTGATACAGTGAAGATTCAGAATAAAGGGACTGATACACTGAAAGTGACGAACATTGTCCCGACGAATGATGCGTATTCCGTCACCAGGACCATTGCGGCCATCGCTCCGGGAAAATTCATAACGGATACGATCTGGTATCGTCCTGCAGCAATTGGAACAAACGCAGGGAAACTCCTGATAGAAAGTAACGATCCGACCACGCCTGACACAGTCAGCGTTGCCGGTTTTGCGACCGGAGTGCCCATCTTTGTGAGCGAAGCAAAAATCTATGCAGTAGGCCCCGTAAAACTTGCAACATGGAAAGATACCGTTTTCACCATCACGAATACCGGAACCGATACTTTAAAGATCAAGACCGTTACTTCGAGCAAAACATATTTTACCGCACGGCCGACAGTGCTGAATATTCCGCCCGGAATGAGTAAGACCGATACACTCCGGTTCACCGCGGATTCCATCGGAACGCGGAGCGCGAATATCCTTTTCGCCAGCAATGATGCAACTACTCCCGACACTATTAAAGTGAACGGATTTGGTGTCGGCACTCCGAAACTGGTGATGAGCCGGATCAACATGACACTCGCCGCTGCGAAACTGTCTCAGTCAACACGCGATACGGTGAAACTGCAGAACAAAGGGACCGATACGCTCAAGGTGACGGATATTGTTTCATCCGATGAGGCATATACCGCTGCCAGAACAGTGATGAACATCGCTCCGGGAAAATTCATTACCGACACGATCATCTTTACTCCAACAGCGATCGGAAAAACATCCGCAAAACTCTTCATTGAGAGCAACGATGCGACCTCGCCTGATACGGTGAGTGTTTCCGGATTTGCAACTGGAGTGCCGATCTTTTCGACGGACGCAAAACACTACGCCGTTGGGACCGTTAAACTCGGAGTGTGGAAAGATACCGTGCTGACGATAACGAACACCGGCACGGATACGCTCAAAATAAAGAGTGTAACATCCAGCAGAACGATGTTCGCGCTTCGTCCTACCGTCCTCAATGTTCCGCCGGGGAGCAGCAGGACCGATACGCTCCGATTTACGCCGGATTCGATCGGAACGAGAAATGCCGTTATCATTTTCACCAGCAATGATGTAACAGTAACCGATACACTTACCGTGAGCGGCTATGCTTCCGGAACGCCGCGTCTCGTGACGAGCAGAGCAAATATTACATTCGGTTCAACGAAACTGACACAAACAACTCGGGACACGATAAAGCTTCAGAACAAAGGGACCGACACGCTCAAGATCTCAAGCATCTATTCTTCGGATGGAGCATTTGCGATCCGTGATACATTCATTGAACTCCCGCCCAACGGTATTATTACCGATTCAATATACTTTACCCCATCAGCGATTGGAACGACTTCCGGTCAATTGATCGTAGTGAGTAATGACGCATCAGGGTTCGACACGGTGAATGTCTCTGGTTTCGCTACCGGGGTGCCTCTCTTCCAGGCCGACACCAAGACACTCTTTGCAGGATATACCAAACTGGGAACATGGATTGATACGATCGTCACTATTACGAATACCGGCACCGATACGTTGAAGATCAAAAGCGTCACATCGGGAAAGAATTATTTCACGGTCCGGCCAACGGTATTAACGATCGCTCCCGGCACAAGCAAAACGGACACCATTCGATTCACAGCTGATTCCATCGGACGGCGAAGCACCCCGGTCATCTTTGCGAGTAATGCGCCGGTCACCAGTGATACAATAATGATAAGCGGATTTGGCGTTGGAACGCCGAAACTGGTGTTGAGCAGAGTCAATATTTCGGTTGCATCAACGAAACTCACTCAGACTCAGATCGATACGTTGAAGATCCTCAATAAAGGGACCGACACGCTGAAGATCGCCGGCGTTACTGCATCGAACGGCGTATTCGTTCTTAAGAACAATGTAACGGAGATACCGCCTAACGGTACAGTGATCGATTCGATATTCTTTACGCCTGCCGTGATCGGCACATCGATCGGGAAATTCTTTATAGAAAGTAATGATCCAACCACACCGGATACGGTCAGCGTTTCGGGCTTCGCAACGGGATATTCAGGATTCTCCGTCAGCCGGAGTTCAGTGGATATGGGGCGGGGATTATTGAATACGCTCAACTCCGACACTATCACATTTTTCAATCACGGCAGCGACACGCTAAAGATCACCGGTATCACTTCCGGTAATACACAATACACTGTTACGCCGACCACGATGCGGATACCGCCAAGCGGAATGCTGAGCGACACCATCAAATTCATTCCGAAAGTGATTGGAAGCTCCTCCGCGAACATCATTATCACCAGCAACAGTGTCACTTCGCCCGATACGGTGAGCGTGAACGGATTCGGTTACGGAACACCGAAACTCGTCCTGAGCAGGATCAGCATGACGATGGCCGTAACGAAATTGACCGCATCAACAAAAGATACGGTGAAACTGATGAACAAGGGGACCGATACGCTGAAGGTTTCCAATATCACTGCATCGGACGGAACATTCTCTGTGTCAGAATCATCCATGGAGATCCCGCCGAACGGTAGTATGACGGACACTGTATCATTCTCACCGGCGGTGATCGGAACAACCGCGGGTACTCTGTTCATTTCCAGCAACAACACATCGTCGCCCGATACTATCCGCGTTTCAGGATTCGCTACCGGTGTGGCACAATTCTCTGCAGAGACTCGATCAGTATCCATGGGAATGGTCAAACTTGGTACGTGGAAAGATACCGTCGTGAGTATCAGCAACACCGGGACCGATACGCTGAAAATTAAAACCATCACTTCAAGCAGAACTTTCTTTGCCGCGAGACCGGCAGTGCTGACGATCCCCCCCGGGATGACGAAGAGCGACACGCTCCGCTTCACCGCTGATACCATCGGCACGCGAAGTGCGTTCATCGTGTTCACGGGAAATGATCCGACGTCACCTGATACTATCGCAGTGAACGGATTCGGTGTCGGAACTCCCAAATTAGTGCTGGGTCGGACCAACGTTATCGTTGCGGCGACAAAATTATTCCAGACATCACTTGATACCGTGAAGGTATTCAACAAAGGGACAGATACTTTGAAGATCGCGCACGCGAATTCATCCGACGCTGCGTACACGATCACTCAATCATTTAACGAAATTCCTCCGGGCGGTTCCATTATTGATACGATCACATTCACTCCATCGGTGATCGGAACTACGAGCGGTAAACTTTTCATTGCAAGCAATGATGCGACCTCGCCCGACACAGTGAACGTAACAGGATTTGCTTCCGGAACTCCGATCTTCGCACCGGATGTCCGCACGATCTTCACGGGCTACGTAAAATTGAATACATGGAAGGATACGATCCTTACCATCTCGAATCCTGGCTCCGACACACTCAAGATCAAGACCATCACATCGAGCAGAAGTATCTTCACGTTCCGTCCAGCAGTGCTGACGATCGCTCCCGGAGCAAGTAAAACGGATACGATCCGGTTCACCGCCGATTCCATCGGGACGAGAAGCGCAGCTATTATCTATTCGGGCAACGGCGCGGTTACATCCGACACGATCGTTGTGAGCGGATTCGGGGTGGGGACTCCAAAACTGGTGTTGGGACGGACCTCTGTTGTAGCTGCTACAACAAAATTATTCCAAACAACTCTTGATACCGTGAAGATCATCAACAAGGGGACCGATACATTGAAGATCGCACATGTAAGTTCGTCTAACGCGGCTTACACACTCACACAAACATTCAACGAGATCGCACCCGGCAGTTTTATCATCGATACTATCTCATTTACTCCTTCGGTGATCGGAACAACGAGTGGCAAATTATTCATTGCAAGCAACGATTTGACCTCGCCGGACACCGTGAACGTTTCCGGATTTGCATTAGGGACACCTTTGTTTTCAGCTGAGTCCCGTAATATTTCCATCGGCAGAGTGCAGCTGAATACGTGGAAAGATACTGTCATTACCATTTCAAATCCGGGCTCGGACACACTCAAAATCAAGAACGTCACATCAAGCAAAAGCTTCTTTACGATGAGACCTGCAGTGCTTACCGTGCCGCCGGGAACTGCTAAAACTGACACCATCCGATTTACGGCTGACTCCATCGGGACGAGAAGTGCACTTGTTATCTATTCGGGGAACGGTATTTCTCCAGCGGACACGATCTTAGTAGACGGATTCGGTGTGGGAACTCCCAAATTAGTGTTAGGAAGAACTTCCGCAGCAATTGCAGTGACAAAATTATTCCAGACAACTCTCGACACCGTAAAGGTCTTCAATAAAGGAACAGACACATTGAAGATCGCACACGTCAGTTCGTCCGATACTGCTTTTACGCTCACGCAAACATTCAATGAGATTCCCCCCGGCAGTTCCATTATTGATACCATAGCATTCACTCCGTCCATGATCGGTACGACGAGCGGTAAATTATTTTTAGCAAGCAATGACCTGACCTCACCGGACACTGTGAATGTGACCGGATTTGCCACCGGAACGCCATTTTTCTCGCCCGATGTGCGTGCGATCTCCTTAGGAAAAGTGTTGTTGAATACCCTTAAAGACACGGTCCTTACCGTATCAAATACCGGGACAGATACACTGAAAATTAAGAGCATCACATCGAGCAGAAGCATCTTCACATTCCGTCCTGCAGTATTGACCATTCCGCCGGGAACAAGTAAAACAGACACGATACGGTTCACCGCAGACTCTATCGGGACGAGAAGCGCCATAATCATCTATTCGGCGAACGGCATTGTTACATCGGATACGATATTGGTGAACGGATTCGGAATCGGAACACCGAAACTGGTCCTGAGCCGCACCAATATCGTAATGGGAACTTCGAAACTATTCCGGACAACGCTCGATACCGTGAAGATATTCAATAAAGGTACCGACACGCTAAAGGTTACGTCGTTGACCTCATCTGATTCTGCGTATTCGCTCAGTCAGGCATTCAACGAGATACCTCCCGGCGGTGTTAGTATCGACACCATTTCATTTACTCCTTCCGAGATCGGAACGACAAACGGTAAATTATTCATAGCAAGCAACGACGCGACAACACCGGATACGGTGAATGTGTCCGGTTTTACTGTCGGTACTCCGGTCTTTGTGCCGGATACTCGCTCGATCTCGTTCGGCAGAATCAAACTGAATACGTGGAAGGACACGATCCTTTCCATTTCGAATACCGGTACGGATACGCTTAAAATAACAACGATCACGCCGAGCAAAAGTATTTACACCGTGAGACCCGCTGTATTAACGATTCCTCCCGGATTTACAAAAACTGACACGATACGATTCACAGCCGATTCGATTGGAACAAGAAGCGCGATGATCATCTTTTCGGGGAACGGAGCAGTCCCGGCCGATACCATTTTGGTAAACGGGTTCGGCGTCGGCACACCGAAACCGGTGATGAGCAGAACGACCGCGGTGCTGTCAATGACTAAACTGACCACCACGTCGCACGATACAGTAAAGATACTGAATAAGGGGACCGACACTCTGAAGGTGACGAACATCAGTTCAACACACTCAGCGTTCACCGTAACGGATGTTCATTTTGAGATCCCGCCGAACGGAACATTCATCGACACCATTTTCTTTGCTCCATCGGTGATTGGAACTTCCTCCGGATTACTTTTGATTGAAAGCAACGCCGCATCGACACCGGACACCGTGAGTGTATCAGGATTTGGAACAGGCGTTGCTGTTTTCAATACTGATGCGAATGTTGTTTCAATGGGAACCGCACAGCTTGGAACGTGGAATGAAACGGCTGTTCAGATCAATAACACCGGGACCGATACACTCAAGATCAATTCCATCACACCTGAACGGAGCTTCATCACAGTCCGTCCTTCGCAGTTGATCATCCCGCCGGGGGAGAGCAGGAACGATACGGTCCGCTTCACGGCGGATTCTATCGGTGTGCGGAGCGCAAATATCATCTTCGCGGGGAGCAGTCTCACCTCGCCGGATACTCTTTCTGTAAGCGGATTCGGAGTTGGGACGCCGAAACTGATCTTGAGCCGTAGTTCCATTACTGCATCCGTCACAAAACTGACGCAGACCACACGCGACACTCTGAGAGTGATGAATAAAGGGACCGACACACTGAAGATCTCCGCTGTTTCGACCGTCGGCAGTGGATGGGTAATGAAACACAGCGTAATGAATATCCCGCCGAACGGTTCGGTAACGGATACGGTCCTGTTCACTCCTGAAGTTATCGGAACGACTGCCGCGAAATTCCTCATTGAAAGCAACGATCCCACAAATCCGGACACGGTGAACGTCTCAGGATTTGCAACAGGCGTTTCAGCGTATTCCGTCAGCAGGAACTATGTGGATATCGGCAATGCTCCCGTTGATTATATTACCTCTGATACGGTGACGATCAGAAATATCGGGACTGATACGTTGAAGATCTCTTCCGTCATTTCATCGAATCCGCTCTTTACCGTTTCGCGGACGGTAATGAATATACCGCCGAACGGAATATTTATCGACACTGTACGGCTTGCGCCGAAAGTGATCGGAGAAATGACGACTGTCCTGACCATTACGAGCAACAGTCCCGGTTCGCCGAACAGCATCACTGTGCGGGGAATGGGGACCGGAGTTCCCGTCTACGCCGTGAGCAGAACGCAATTGAATTTCGGCAATGTGGACCTACAGTCCATGAAGAGCGACACCATCACATTCTATAATTTGGGAAATGACACACTGAAGATCTCGGATGTGACCTCCACAAGCGGTGTGTTCACGCTCCGCAGGACGGCGATGTTCATTCCGCCGAAGAGTTCCGCCACTGATACGATCGAATTCGCGCCGGCAGTGATCGGCAACGCGTCCGGTAAATTCTTTGTGGAGAGCAACGACGCCTCCGCGCTCGCGCTCATTAAAGTGAGCGGATACGGCGTGGGCGTTCCGATCCTTTCGCTGAGTAGACCGGAACTGTTCCAGGGTAAGATCAAATTGGAACAGGTGCGCCGTGATACGATCACTATCCGCAATACCGGATCGGATACACTGAAGATCAGCAATATTGCATCGTCCAATGCATCGTGGAATGTTTCACATGCGAAACTCACCATCCCACCGAACAAGAGTGCCGTGGATACGGTCCTGTTCAGTCCTGTTGCCATGGGACCGCTCGCCGGAATTCTGCAGATTTCCAGCAACACACGCAATATGGAAGACACGCTGCATGTGAGCGGTGCAGGAGCAGATACGAACGGAGCAATACTGATACTGACGAACAAGCAAATAGAGTTCGGCAGACTCGGCATTTTCCAAAAGAAAGACAGCGTTATCACCATCGGCAACGACGGTGTGGATACTCTTCGTGTGCAGGTAACATCGACTGCTCCGGGTTCATTTACCATGGTACCTGCGCATTTGATCGTGCCGCCCGGACAATTCAAAAGCGATACCATCCGCATGCGGGCCGATTCCATCGGGAAGCGAAGCGCGAAACTCATCTTCAGCAGTAACGATCAGCTGGGACCTGATACGATGAGTGTGAACGGATTCGTGACCGGGAATGCGACGCTCGTGCTGAGCAGAACGGAACTTAACGCCGGCAATGTTGTGCTCAACACACACCGGATCGATACGATTACGTTCCATAACAGCGGAAACGATACGCTGAAGATCAGTAACATTATCTCCACCAATAATTCGTTCGTCGTAACAACAAGCGCAATGAACATTCCTCCCGGACGATCAGTAACGGACAGTGTCATTTTCACCCCGACAGCGATCGGGACGACATCAGGGAAGCTCATTCTGGCTAGCAACGACCTGACATCGGAGAACAGGATCGATGTGACGGGATATTCAGCTCAGCCGGAATTTGCCTCGGATCAGGCATCGTTGCAGTTCGGCGAGGTAGGACGGACATATTCGCGAACATTACCGGTGAAGATCACCAACAGTTCCATCAATCTGCTCTCCATAAGTTCCATCCAAACAGCAACAGCGGAGTTCACGGCAGACAGAATAAGCGGTACGGTTGGCGCCGATACGCTGACGATACTCGTAACATTCCATCCGGTCACAACAGGATTGTTCAGCGATACATTATTCATAGCGAACGATTCGCGCACAGCTATTGCGGCGATCCCGCTTGCGGGAATGACTCCCGAACCCGTTCTGACCGTTTCGGATACGTTGCTGCAGTTCGTTGAGATCCTCACCGGAGAGTCCGTGAGCAGCAGCGTACGGATCATCAATACATCCATCTCGCCGCTGACGATCAAGAGTTTGTCCGTCGGGACGACCACCTATTCGGTCGATACGACCGGACCGGCCGCATCTACCGAATCTAAAATGCTGAAGCGGAAGAATACCGACGCAGTAAGCAGCGGAGATGCAATGGAAGTGATGAATCCTTTACCATTGCCGGATTTCTCTCTACCGCTCACGATCACCAATGAACTAAAAGTGCGCGTGTGGTATGCGCCGAAAGGATTCGGACAATTCACGGATACGCTCACCATTCGTTCGGATGGAGGGGAAAAGAAAGTAGTTCTCTTGGGTAATTCCCGCAGACCGGCATTGTTGCCGAGTGCACAATCACTCAGCTTCGGCACAGTTGCGAGACATATTCCCAGGACGATGGAACTCAAGATCACAAACAGTATTGTGAATAAACTGACGGTCGATTCCATCTATACTAAAACGAAGCATTACAGCGTGAACAGATCATCGGGCAGTGTAGTGCAGAACGATACTTTGAAACTCGCTGTGCAATTCACCGCAGATACATTCGCAGTCTATATTGATACGCTATATCTCAGGAACAATTCGGCGAACGGACTTGTAAAGATCCCGCTGAGCGGGGAATCGCCGATGCCGGTGCTCGCGCTCGAGCAGATGCCGTGCGGAAGGGATACCGTGGCGGTAGGGGACACCTGTACGAAAGTATTCGTCATTAAGAATTCCAGCGTGAACGATCTTATATATGATACTGCCGCAACGCGAACCCCGTCATTTGTCATTCGGAGCGCCGTCTCGGGTGTGATCAAGAGCAATGACAGTGCAGTGGTAACACTCATCTTTACACCGAAGAAGTTCGGCGAGTATGCCGATACACTTTCGGTGCATTCATTCGGTAAAGTGACCGATGTTCCATTGAGCGGTATATCGCCATATCCCAGCATGGTCCTTTCATACACCGCGCTCGATTTCGGAAAGGTGAGAAAAGACACTTCCGCCGTCCGTACACTCGTGGTGAAGAACCGCTCAATCAATGCGCTGCGGATCGACTCGCTCTCGACAGTATCGAAGTATTTCAGCGCAGCAAAATTTGCATCCCCGGTGTTCGTCACTCAGGCCGATTCGGCGGTCTTCTCCGTCACCTTCAGCGCTGATACCGTAAGGGATTACCGCGACACACTCAGTATCTTCACGAACCAGTTCAAGTCGATCGTCTTTACACCATTGAGCGGCAACGGCGTACTGACATCCATCGCAACGCGGGAAGAACTGTTCCCGAAAGAATATACGCTACAGCAGAATTATCCGAATCCATTCAATCCTGCCACCACCATTCGGTACGGTTTACCAAAGAACAGCAGCGTCACAATAAAAGTGTATAACATTCTCGGTCAAGTCGTGGAAACACTTGTGGAAGGGGAGCAAAATGCAGGATGGCAAAGCGTACAGTGGAATGCGCATGTCTCGTCCGGTATGTATATCTACCGAATTGAAGCTGTGAACGGGAAGGAGAGGTTCGTGCAAGTGAAGAAGATGATGTTGTTAAAATAGAATCACGTGATTAAATAATTGCAAGATTACAATATTGAATGATTGAAGAGCAGTCCACGAATAACACGAATTGCACAAATAAATATAGGGACGGACTCAGGTCCGTCCTTTTTCGATTTTATAATACCATCGAAGATCCCGGTGTTCGTAGATCGAATAAAAAAAACCTTATTGGAATAAGTATTGTTTCACGAATACTTTATTTTTATGCTGAGAATATAGATCCTGGTTTCAGCAGCCGAATATGCACGTGAAACACTATAACAATAGTAATTGTTACGCCCACGATTTGATATGATCAACGCATGACGAGGCAAAACGAATCTACATCATTTGAAAGAGAATCCATCAATGATTCTCTTGATCATCAGATGGATCTCGACCGGTTCACCCTACGGTTCTCGGGACCGCATGCCTGGTTAGAACAACCATTCCTTTCCGCTTACAGTTTTCGTTCTCTGCCGTATACACGTTTTGCACTTATTATGGGTGCGATCCTCATCGGTCTCTTCGGGATCCTCGACGGATATTTACTCCCTGAGCGCGCACATTTATTATGGTTCATACGATTCTCCATTCTCTGTCCTGCGATCCTGCTGATCATCCTTACTTCATATGAAAAGAAACTCGTCCCGCTATTGCCGTTCTTCCAGGTCTTCATATTGATTTTAACAGCATCCGGCTTTACTGTGATGATCATGATCTCTCCTGAGCCGGTCAATTCACTCTATTATTCGGGCCTCATTCTCGTTCTGATCTATGGCTATACGTTTTTGCGGCTGAGATTCATTTGGAGCCTGCTTGCCGGGTGGACGATCGTATGTATATACACTTTTGCTGCCGTTCAAGATCCTGATATTCCGCGCGTGATTATCGTGAACAATCTATTCTTCCTTGTCGGGGCAAACGTGATCGGCATGATGGCATCGTATTCTATTGAGTACTATGCCCGGAATGATTTTTTCCTCATGGAAAAGATGAAATCGGTTCAAGGCAGGATGAATGAGACCAATGCACATCTAGAATCCCTTGTGAGAGAACGAACGGTTGAACTGCATGAGTCCATCGAACGATTGACCGTTGAGATCAACGAACGGCAATTCATTGAATTGGCGCTTCGTAAGAGTGAAGAGAGTTTCCGCACCTTTTATGAGAACACAGCGATAGGATTATATCGAACAACTCCGGACGGGGAAATTGTCCTCGCAAATCCTGCCTTAGTGAAGAAACTCGGGTACGCATCATTTGAAGAATTGCAGAAACGAAATCTGGAAAATGAGGATTTTGAACCTTCATATGACAGGAAACAATTCATTGAACGGATCGAACGGTATGGAATCGTGTCAGGTCTGGAATCCGTTTGGAATCATAAAGATGGCTCGGTCTTTTTTATACGGGAGAACGCTACCGCTGTGCGTGATGCCGACGGGCGGACAATGTATTATGATGGTACGGTTGAAGATATTACAGACCGTAAAGAGATGGAAGATGCCTTGCGGGAAAGCGAGGAAAGTCTTAAACGGGGAGAACAGATCGGGAAATACGGGTATTGGGAATATAGGATCGATGAGGATCTGTTCTATCTCTCCGACGGGGCAAAGCGGATCTATGGGTTCAATGATAATGTCGTTCCATACAGCAGCATCAAACAGGCCCGGCTTCTGGAATTTGAAGCAATGATGAATGATGCGATGCGTTTGTTAATAACCGACCATGTTCCGTATGACGTGGAATGTAACATACAACGCGCCAATGACGGGAATATCATATCGCTCAGCATAAAGGCAGAATATAATTCTCAGCTCAGGACGGTATTCGGTACGACGCAGGATATTACCGAGCGGAAACAAGCGGAAGACCTTCTGCGCAGAAGTGAAGAAGAATACCGTATTCTGTTCGATAGTATCACCGATGCAGTATTTGTCTCGGAAATATCTGATTCCGGAGAACTTGGGAAGTTCATAAATGTGAATGATGTTGCCTGTAGACGGCTCCATTACTCCCGCGAGGAGCTGTTGCAGAAAACACCTTTTGAGATACAGTCTGAAGACGCACAGCAGCATATCAAACCAAAAGTATTGGAGATCCTTCAAGGGAAGAAGGGAATCATTGAGACCGAACATCTCACCAAGGACGGCAGGATCATTCCTGTAGAAGTCAGTACAACGGTAACTCAGTACAACAATAAAAAAGTTCTTTTCTCTATCGCCAGAGATATCACTGAACGTAAAATGTCCGAGCAGGCACTGCGGCAGGCACAGAAACTGGAAAGTATCGGAACACTTGCCGGCGGCATTGCTCACGACTTCAATAATCTAATGAATGCTGTGCTCGGTCAATCTGTTCTTGCTCTTCAGAAGGTGCCGAAAGAGAGCGCCGCTGTCGGGAATATCCAAAAAGCGATCAAAGCATCGGAACGGGTTGCCGATCTTACGAAACAGCTTCTGGCGTATTCCGGCAGAGGGAAATTCCATATCGTTGATATCGACATCAATTCATTGATCAAAGAGAACATCCATTTCTTTGAGATGTCGATACCGAAAAGTACCGGACTGAATTTCCATCCCGGCGCACCATCACCGCATGTCAAAGGCGATATCAGTCAGATGCAGCAGGTGATCATGAATCTTATCATCAATGCAGGGGAGGCAACGGAACACAAACCGGGCAGCATCGATATCTCTACTTCCCAACGGATGATCGATCAGGAGAGCAGTGCATATTCTCATTATACCGGAACCGCTCTTACCTCGGGGAAGTATGCCGTTCTTCAGATCCGTGATACGGGAACAGGAATGGATGAGGAGACAATATCAAAGATCTTTGATCCGTTCTTCACGACAAAATTCACCGGCCGCGGACTTGGACTCGCCGCTGTTCTTGGGATCATTAAAGGACACAATGGAGGACTGCGCATAGAGAGTGTTGTGGGTGAAGGGACGATGTTTGAAATTGTTTTCCCGCTCATGGAACATGAGGTTGTTAAGACCATGAAGGAGAATAAAGCATCGATCTCGCTCAAAGGAGAAGGGAAAACGATCCTGGTGATCGATGATGAAGCAAGTGTGTTGGAACTGCTGAATGATATTCTGCTGGAGTATCAGTTTACCGTTATCGGCTGTTTGACACCCGAGGAAGGGATCGACATTTACAGGAATACTTATCAGGATATCTCAATGGTAGTGCTGGATTATTCCATGCCCGGAATGAACGGGAAAGCAGCATTTACAGAGATCAAAAAAATCGATCCGGAAGCGAAGGTGCTTCTCAGTTCCGGATATTCGGAGGAAGAAACGATGGGGATGTTCGAATCCGATAAGCCGACAGGTTTCTTTCAAAAGCCGTATATGCCGGATGCATTCTTGGAACGGGTATCGGCGATACTGTCGAACGAATGACAAGAAGAACGTATTACAAATAATACCAATAGAACGAATAAATACAAAATAGAATCATTGCAAAATTACATTCCAGAATATGCTTTAGTTCCATTCCATACAATTCTATCCGATTACACCCTCCGAAAGAAATAAATCAGTCATTCTGTATTGCAACTTGACGGGCATAATCATATTTTCGCTTCACAATGATTGCTGAAGAATGTGCTATTTGTTCTTCAGCAGATACACCATTGTTCCGGAGGTGTATATGCTGCGAAATGTGCTGTGCTGTTTCTTCCTCTCCCCATTCATTTCAGTTCTACTCTATAGCCAAGGTTCTTCTGTCTCGATAAATTTGACGAACGATTCGATCGTCTCCGGTGAATTGTTATCTGTGCGGTCTAACGGATTGATCATTTCAACGATCGAAGGGTTAAGTGAATCAGAACTTTCAAATCATCAATCATCCATTATTGTCGTACAGAACGAACGGATCATTTCACTCACCGTCAAAGGCACATCCAGAATACTTGTCGGATCAGGGTTAGGATTAGTGATAGGAGCAAGCGGCGGGATGATCTTAGGATTGATGAGCGGTGATGATCCCCCCGGGTTTATGAGTGCTACCGCCGAAGAAAAAGGGGGGATGCTTGCTGTTGTATGTGGGGGATTAGGAATCATCTTCGGCACCATCGACGGAATTGTTAATTCCACACCTGAGAGAACGATCGAACCGCTTCCCGGGTCAGGATTTTTATCCATACGAAAAAATGCACGATATCCCTATACTGAGCCGGACTTTATCTTCTCACTTCCATGATTTCGGAGTCCGTATGAACGCTTCTTACCTGATGTTCTCCATTCTTACTGTTCTTCTTCTCACATCCCCATTGAGCGCACAGGAGGATAAAGTGGTGATCATCAGTCGCCGTGTCGGAATGGTGATCGATCGGGAAGAGAGAGAACGGTTCCATCTCTTCCAGCAGATAAACGATTTTGTCATGGCAACAGTGTTTGTGACCCAAAAGGATTCATTCTATATCCGATTCCGAACAGGAATGTCCGGTAGTGTGAGCGACACGGTGATCAGCTATTCGAAGTCTACGATACTCTACCTATCGGAAAAGATCGATCATATGGAAGGGATCATCGAAGGGAAATACACGATGGGATCTATTCCCGCCAGGATCTATATCGACGACGGAAGACTATTTGCAAGGGATTCAATATCGCGCCGTCTGCAGCTTCCTGCATATCCATGGTTACGGTCCGATATTCTGCCGTTCACCGGTGGACCGACGGTGAAGGATGAAATTCCTAGATTTTATTTTGGAGTAGGATGGACAACCTATTCACCGGATTTCGACGGATTGCGCAAAGCATTCGTCGTTACCGCAAACCAATATAGAGTCCGGGTCCTTACGAATCAGGGATTCATTGCCAAAAAACCAGCACTTGATTTTTCACCTCTCATGAGGTTTACATTTTCCCTTAAAGTTGCCAAAGAATGGACCATCTCCACAGAGGCATCCAAGACCCAGGAAGGGGACGATATTTTTAAGGCATTCTCATTTTCTTTGAATTACTATCCATCCTCCTGGGGAACGGAATTCCTCCATCCGTTCGTCGGGGGAGGATTCGGACCATATTATGTTTCCACCACCGTGAAGTATCATATCCCCATCGACTCTATCCATCAAAATTTGGATGGGTCGAGTACAATACGATATTTTGAAAAGATCGATGCGCAGGGAGGAGCGATCGGGTTTCTTTTCACCGGCGGTTGTGATGTTGATCTCGGTTCGTATCTCAATCTTCAGGCAACGATCAAATATCTTTACGTTCCTGAATTACAAACGGTACTATCCGGAAATATCCCTGCATCATTATTTCTTGGCAGTATCATGTTCGGAGCACAATGTCAGATCGTCTTATGATCCGGTAAAGGAGTATTCACTATGAACACTAAACACCATTTATGTCGTCCGGTCCCGACTCGACCGATTTCATTTTCCGGTATCGTCCTGACTCTTTTGTTGACCTCACTTCTCAGCTGTGTTGGAACGGAAACGGTCGAGCGCCGTTCAGACTTAGCTGATCCACTCGAAACTGGACCTATCTCGGTGATGACCAAGACCAAATCGGTGTACACACTGAACAATTATCTGCTGAAAGATTCTTCTCTGACAGGAACAGGTGTTGTGATGGAGAACGGATCCAAACGAACGTTCATGGGGGAGATCTTCTTTAGTGATATCGATTATGTTCAGATGAAACGAACACGCTGGGGCAGACCGTTTTGGGTGGTGGCGGGATTGACTACATTTG
This sequence comes from Bacteroidota bacterium, assembly GCA_049317705.1. GTDB lineage: Bacteria > Bacteroidota > Ignavibacteria > UBA10030 > UBA8401 > UBA8401. The sequence goes on from JBMOHT010000048.1 coordinate 18,356, forward strand.
CGATCTTAGCAAACTCATCCATAGAAACATCGAATAGTTTTATCGTCAATGATGTGACAAAGACCGAAACGGTTGGTGGTCCAACATATGGCGGCGGTGAAGGATCTTGCCCATTCGTGTACAGCCGCAGCGGTTCGAACGATGTGTTGGAAGGAGAGGCTTTTGCAACATCGTGGGGAAAAGCTCTTGAACAAACCACCGGTATCATGCTGCCGCATTTGAAGGAGAAGAGCGGGCAATTCTCAATCCGCATTGCGAATAAACGACCGGAGACCCATTATCTCAATTCTGTTTCGATCACAGGAATAGAATCGGACCGCGATGCAACGGTCTATTTCGATCCTAACAATAATGCATGGCCGATCCATCATCCGCTCCCTCCGATCTCAGCAGTGGATGGAACCGGAAAAGATATTCTCCCGAGTGTCGCTTTATTCGATGGTAAATATTGGGGATCAATTGAACAACGCTCATCTGCTGTGTCGGGATACCGCGACGAGATCGGACTTCTTTTTGAACGACCGGTGACTGCAAGGGAAGGGACGATCGTAATCCGTTCAATCAATACTTCAATGTTCAATGCCGTATTGCAGACAATGTCCGATGTTGTCGGAAATGATGCGGTCAATTTTGTCGATGCCGTAGAGAATGATGCTGAAATGATTTCCATCCTGCGTCGGTGGCTTGATGAAGCATCATTGAAGATATCTCAATGGAATGGGAACGGATGGGTGGAGATCGGCACAATTATTCCCGAGGCGAATGAAGCATCGTTTACGCGTGTTGTGCGATTCTCTCGCAACACTGGGTATGACGGTCCGGTGAGGATAAAACTGAGCACTCTTCACGATGTATGGAAATTCGATGCAGTGCAGATCGACTGGACGCCGTCAGATCCACTCACAAAACGAACGATACAACTGACCCGCGCTGTAACCGAAAACGGTGAGAATGTCATGAACAATGTCTCATCCGCGGATGAAAGGTATACGGTCCTGCTGCCGTCACATTCAGTGGAGTGCAGTTTTTCCGCCGCAACGACGGCGAAGGGAAAAAAAATGACCTATGCTGCGGAGATCGGCGGATATCTTCATGAATGGTTTCCGCAAGGAGAGCATAACAGCAATTCGCTCTTCTCCGATAAGGTGAGCGGTCCGGCACGATTGAAATTGCTGAAAGAATTCCTGAACAACCGTTCACTCGTTTTGCCGGTGATCTATGCGCGCTGGGATGCCATGAATGAAAAAGAGGAAAGAAAAGTAAATTGACCATTGAAAATGATGAGCAGAGCTGATTAACAATAGAATACAGAAAACGCGGAAAGAACGGATTGCCACGGATAAGTAATAGAAACAATTACATAAGCATTCGTTAAGGTAGCAGAGAATCAGAATAAAGACGGCGGAGGTGTCACACGTTCAGCAATAGAATACGGATTTGGCGGATCAGACGCCCGCCATTAAGAAAGCGGGTCCCAAAGGGACACCTTCGGTGCAGGGATTTACACGGATAAGAATTGAAGGTCCGAGCGTTGCTCAGACCACGGTTTAAGAGTATTCACTGCAAAGACACAAAGACGCAAAGAATTTATGTAGGGACGCCTGTCCGACTGTTAAAAATAAACGATGGTCAGATCCAAAGGACTCCTTCGGAGCTGGGATGCAAGTCCGGTTTTTTTGTTTATTAGAAATGACACCGAAGGTGTCACATATTTTTAGAAACGAATCCAGATTTAGAATGACGACCCCGAAAGGGTCGCACCTGAAAATAATTGTTCGAAAAACCGAAAGAAATATCGATTAAGTAAATTCATTAGAGAATATTAATAAAAAAGTTGGGGATTGAATCATTACATTGTCGGCCTGAAATTATTCACGATATTCAAGGACGACCATCGAATGAAAATCAATCCGATCACGAAAGAACTGTTTACGGATGACGGGGAACTGATCAAACGGCTGCACTGTCCGCACAGTCTGCGGTGGGATGAGCAGATTGATGTTGATGGGAGATCATCGAATGCGATCTGCGCTCACTGCGAGCATGAGATCATCGATACGAAAGGATACGGCGACCGGGAGCTGCTGCACGTGGTCATGAATAAAGAGAAGTGCTGTCTGAAGCTGGATCTTGAACAAGAGAATATTAAAGTGATCATCCAATAGAATAGAACACGGAAAAAACGGATTATCACGGATAAGTATTGTTGGGCGAACGGTCCGTTCGCCCTTGTAGTGACGGGCGAAAGTCCGTCCTTATATTTTATAGTACACAGATGATACGGAAAGAAGGGATAATCGCGGTTAAGATGGAAGAACGAATAAAAAATAGAAATTACAAATGTGCAGGATTGAAAGATTGAAGAGCAATCCACAATTACAAATCGAATAAAGATATTTCAAATGACACCGGAGGTGTCATACATTTCTAGAAACGAATCTAGATTTAGAAAGAACGACCCCGGAGGGGTCGCACAGTATTACCGATGTCCCCGCTTAAAGACCTTCACCCTCGAAAAATCCGCATCATTGAATTTCTTCACGCATAATGTAAAGAAGAGTGCTCCCATTGCAATGATCATCAGGATGCCCATTGTCGGCGTGACGATGAATCCGTTAATATCGAATGCAACGCCGGTTGCCACAAGTTCCGCCGGGGAGAGAGATTCCATATGCAGAGCAATATATCGGAATGCCGATGTAGTATATGTGAGCGGATTCAGATAAACGATCGGCGCCATCATCTTCGGCAACGCCATTGTGGGAATGTATGCGCCGGAGAGGAACGTGAGCGGCAGGACGATCAGATTCACGATCAATTGATAGTTCGTCGATTCTTTTGTGACCGAAGCCAGATACAGTCCGAGCGAACTGAAGGTCAACCCTACCAAAAACATTAGCGCGATCATCAGAATACCATGGATGAGGTCCACATCGAGTCCGATAAAAAGTCCGACGATGATGATGATCATTCCCTGCAGTGTTGAGATGATCGTGGAGGAGAAGATCTGTCCTGTAGCGATCTGCCAGCGTGCGATAGGGGCGACGAGGATCTCCTTCATGAACCCGGTCGAGATATCCTCCAGGATGTTCATGGAATTATTCAGCGAGGTCTGGAACACCGTCATAATGATGATGCCGGAGATGAGATAGTTCATCGGATGGGCCAACGCGATACCGATCGATTTTGTGGCAAAAGAAAATACGAACAGGAACAGTCCGGACATGAGGATGGTGAAGAAGAATCGCATCCTGTCGCGGACGAATTTCATCAGGTTGCGCATGATGATGGCTTTAATGGGACGGATCATTCTCTGATCTCCTTTCCGGTGATGGCTATAAAGACATCATTCAGCGTTCCTTTGTTGATCTCCAGATCTTCAATAGAAGTTCTGAACTGCGAGGTGATCTCCAGAACATCATCGATGGATGTTACATGGGCGACAAGAGAATCATTCTCCCGTTCAAATTTAAGGTGACGCTCCGTAAAATACTTCGCAAGATCATCCGCGCGGGATGTTTTGATCTTCATGGTTGTGGTCGTGTATTTCTTCTTCAGATTATACGGAGTGTCGTGAGCGACGATCTTGCCGTGATCGATAATGGCGACCTTGCTGCAGATCTCCGCCTCATCCATGTAATGGGTGGTGAGGAAGATGGTGATACGGTGCTGCTTCTGCAGTTTCAGAATATACTCCCACACATTCGCCCGTGTCTGCGGATCGAGTCCGGTGGTCGGTTCATCAAGGAATAAAACTTTGGGGAAGTGAACAAGACCTCTGGCAATTTCCACTCTGCGTTTCATACCGCCGGAAAGACTCTCGACCGGAGCTTTTCGCCAATCTACGAGGTCTACAAGATTCAGCACAAAGTCGATACGCTCCTTCACCAATTCAACAGGGACCTTATAGAAATCACAATGGAGCCGCAGATTCTCGTCGACGGTCAGTTTTCCGTCCAACGTCGTCTCCTGAAAGACGATACCGATATCCTGACGGACGCGTTCCTTTTGAAGTGAGACGTCATTCCCGTTAATGCGCAATACACCCGCTGTCTTTTCCTGGATCGTGCACAGTGTGTTGATGGTAGTGCTTTTTCCCGCGCCGTTCGGTCCGAGAAAGGCGAAGATCGTCCCTTCTTCAACGGTGAATGAGATATCATCGACTGCAGTGAAATCTGCGAACTTCTTTGTGAAATTGATTACTTCGATGCTGTTTTTGTTCACTGAAATTCTCTTTATGGGTAAAAACTATATTTACGGAAAAAAAATAAGAAGATTACAATATTACAAGATTATATGATTGCAAGATTACAGCATTACTATATAATTGACGAGCTATCCGATCGATTATTGCACAAATAAGAGAGAAATACATGGATTGAGATTCCCTTCAACGACGAACAAATATCGGGAAATAAGCTTCAGTGTACTTGTGGAATTGTCTAAGGAAGCCCATATTAGAAGAAAACCTGAAAACCAAAACAGAAGGAAGTTCATGCACACATCGATCAGACCGATATTATGCTTCGTCATTGTGATCCTTGCAATAAGCTGCGGTAATGTTAACGGCCAATCAAAGGAACAATCGCAACCGCTATCACCACACCAGAAACTGGCGCGGGATATCTTTCAGGAACTGATCGAGATCAACACGACCCTTAGTATCGGCGACACGAAAGCTGTCGAAGCGATGGCGGCGCGGTTCAAGGCGGCAGGATTCCCTGAGAGCGATATCACAATCGCAGGACCGCAACCTAAGCACATGAATCTTGTTGTGCGCTATCGCGGCAAAGGAACATTGAAACCGATCCTCTTCATCGGACATCTGGATGTTGTTGAAGCGCTTCGTAAGGACTGGTCAACCGATCCGTTCACCTTCCTTGAGAAAGATGGTTATTTCTACGGACGGGGAGCGACCGATATGAAATCCGATGATGCAAGTCTTGTGGCTAATCTCATCAGACTTAAACAGGAAGGGTTTGTACCGAACCGTGATATTATTGTCGCTCTCACGGAGCATGAAGAGAACGGCGAATTCAACGGCGTTCAATGGCTATTAGCGAACCGAAAAGAACTGATCGATGCCGAATACTGCATCAATCCTGATGTCGGCGGAGGAGAGAGCAAGAACGG